>NZ_JBHVHF010000246.1:0-12626 GCF_042800315.1 Streptomyces sp. NPDC057638 | reverse complement strand
TTGGAGCGTGCGGAGCGGGGTGGTGTGACACCGCTGGATCCGGATACCGCCGTCGGCCTCCTGGGTGCCATCACCGGAACCGAAACCGTCGTGGATATCGACTGGGAGCGTTTCGTCCCCGCCGCGACCGCCGTCCGTGCCAACCGTTTCTGGGACGAGATCGCCCCCGCCGAGGCGGCCACGGGCGCCATGCGTCAGGACACCGGCCTCCGCGAGCGGCTCGCGGGCCTGCCGGCCGCGGTGCGCCGTACGGCGGTGATCGATGTCGTACGGGGGCAGGTGGCGGCGGTGCTCGGTTTCCGCGACCCGGGGAGCATCGAACTCACGACGGCCTTCCGTGACCTCGGCTTCGACTCCCTGACCGCGGTGGAGCTGCGCAACGGGCTCGCGGCCGAGGCCGGTCTGAGGCTTCCCTCGACGCTCGTCTTCGACTATCCGACCACCACCGCCCTGGCCGAGTACCTCCTGGGCGAACTCGGTGACGGTTCGGCCGATGGCGGCGGCCTGGACGCCAGTTCCGAGCTGGACCGGCTGGAGGCCACCCTGCTGGCCCTGCCCGCACAGGAGGTCGCACGGCTGCGCCTGTCGAGCAGGCTGCAACAGCTAATGAAACGACTGGAAGCCGGGGCGGACACCGACGACTCCGGTCGCATCTCGGCGAAGATCGAGGCCGCGACGTCTGAGGACATCTTCGACCTTATCGACAACGAGATCGGGGCGCGGTGAGCCTGATGGGCAATGAGGACAAGCTTCTTGAGTACCTGAAGAAGGTCACCCTCGAACTGCATGACACCAAGCAGCGCCTCCGCGATGTGGAGGCCGCCGGTGCGGACCCGGTGGCCGTGGTCGGGATGGCCTGCCGCTTCCCCGGAGGCGCCCTCTCGCCTGACGGCCTGTGGGAGCTGGTGGACGGCGGGGTCGACGCGATGGCGGGGTATCCCACCGATCGCGGCTGGGAACTGGGCGACTTCACCCCGGTGGGCGGTTTTGTGGAGGGGGCCGCCGACTTCGATCCGGCCCTGTTCGGAATCTCCCCGCGTGAGGCCCTGGCGATGGACCCCCAGCAGCGTCTGCTGCTGGAGGTTGTCTGGGAGTCCCTGGAGCGCTCGGGTATCGCCCCGCTCTCGCTGCGCGGTCTCCCTGTGGGCGTCTTCGCCGGTACGAACGGTCAGGACTATCCGGCCGCGCTCGCGATGGCGGGTGAGTCGGCCGACGGCTTCGGCGGCACGGGCAGCTCGGGCAGTGTTCTCTCCGGCCGCATCGCCTATGTCCTGGGACTTGAGGGTCCCGCCGTCACGATCGACACCGCCTGTTCGTCGTCGCTGGTCGCGTTGCATCTGGCGGCGCAGTCGCTGCGTTCGGGCGAGTGCACGCTGGCGCTGGCGGGCGGTGTGACGGTGATGTCGACGCCGGGTGCCTTCGTGGAGTTCGCGCGTCAGGGCGGGCTCGCGTCGGACGGCCGGTGCAAGGCGTTCTCGGATGACGCGGACGGTACGAGTTGGGGCGAGGGCGTCGGCGTCCTGGTCCTGGAGCGCCTGTCGGACGCGCGCCGCAACGGCCACCAGGTTCTGGCCGTCGTGCGGGGCTCGGCGGTCAACCAGGACGGCGCGTCCAACGGTCTGACCGCCCCCAACGGCCCGTCCCAGCAGCGCGTCATCCGGGAGGCCCTGACCAACGCGGGGCTCTCCGGCGGCGATGTCGACGTGGTCGAGGCCCATGGCACGGGCACATCCCTCGGAGACCCGATCGAGGCCCAGGCACTCCTCGCCACCTATGGCCAGGACCGGGACCAGCCGCTCTGGCTGGGCTCGATCAAGTCGAACATCGGTCATACGCAGGCCGCCGCCGGTGTCGCCGGGCTGATGAAGATGATCCTCGCCCTCCAGCGGGAGTCGTTGCCGAAGACGCTGCATGTGGGCTCGCCCTCGTCGCATGTGGACTGGTCGGCGGGCGCGGTCGAGCTGCTGACGGAGGCGCGGGAGTGGCCGAAGGCTCCGGACCGGCCGCGCCGGGCGGGTGTGTCGTCCTTCGGTATCAGCGGGACGAACGCGCATGTGATCGTCGAGGAGGCGCCGGTCGCCGCCCCGATGGAGCCGGAGGCCGAGGCCACCCCGGAGGCTCTGTCGCTGCCGGTGGTGCCGTGGCTGGTGTCGGCGAAGTCGGCTGACGGTGTGGCGGCGCAGGCGGATCGGCTGGGCTCGGTCCTGGACCGGGATCCGGCGGACGTGGGCTTGTCGCTGGCGGTGACGCGGTCGGCGCTGGAGCATCGGTCGTTTGTCGTGGGGTCGGACGCGCAGGAGCTGCGTTCCGGTCTGAAGGCGTTGGCGGCGGGTGAGTCGCTCCCGGTGGCCGTGGGTTCTGGTCTGACGGGTGTGGTGTTCTCGGGTCAGGGTGGTCAGCGGGTGGGGATGGGCCGTGAACTGGCCTCCGTCTTCCCCGTCTTCGCCGAGGTACTGGAGGAGGTGTGTGCCCAGTTCGACGGACTCCTGGACCGTCCGTTGAAGGAGATTCTCTTTGAGGACGCGGACGGTGTCCTCGGCCTGACGGGGTGGGCGCAGCCCGCGTTGTTCGCGGTCGAGGTGGCGCTGTATCGCCTGACCGAGTCATGGGGTGTGCGCCCTGACTATCTCGTCGGCCACTCGGTCGGCGAGTTGGCTGCCGCGTATGTGTCGGGTGTGGTGTCGCTGGAGGACGCGTGCCGTCTGGTGGCGGCCCGCGCAAGTCTGATGCAGGCACTGCCGCCCGGCGGCGCGATGTGGGCCGTGCGGGCCTCGCTGGACGAGGTCACCCCGTATCTGGTCGACGGTGTCTCGGTCGCGGCGGTCAACGCCCCCGGCCAGGTCGTCCTCTCCGGCACCCGTACAGCGGTCGAAGAGGTCGCGGTAGCGCTCACCGACCGTCAGGGCCGCTGGCTTGAGGTCAGCCACGCCTTCCACTCCGGCCTGATGGACCCGATGCTCGACGCCTTCCGCCAGGTCGCGTCGACCATCGCCTACGACCGTCCGCGCATCCCGGTCGTCTCCACCCTCACCGGCGAGGTCATCGAAGAGTTCTCGGCGGACTACTGGACCGACCAGGTCCGGGGCACGGTCCGGTTCGCGGACGCGATCACTCACCTCACCGGCCTGGGCGTGACCCGTTTCCTGGAGGTGGGCCCGGACGCGAGCCTGGTCGGCGCCATCGATGAGACCGCCGACGAGGTTCTGGCCGTCGCGCTTCTCTCCCGTAAGCGTGCGGAGCCGGTCACGGCTGTCACCACCCTGGCCCGGCTGTGGGCGGACGGCGGGACGGTGGACTGGGCGGCCTTCTACGCCCCCACCACCGCCCGCACCACAGACCTCCCCACCTACCCCTTCCAGCACCAGCGCTACTGGCCCACCGCGAGGCTCTCCGCGGGGCCGCAGCCGTTGGGGACCGCGCGGGCGGGGCATCCGCTGCTGCATGCCGTGGTCACGCTGGCCGGTGACGGGGAGGTGCTGCTGCTGGGTGGGTTGTCGGCGGCGGCGCAGCCCTGGGTGGCCGATCACCAGGTCGCCGGAGAGATCGTGTTCCCGGGCACGGGGTATCTGGAGTTGGCGCTGTGCGCGGGGGACCGGGTCGGGTGTGAGCGCGTCGAGGAGCTGACGATCACGACCCCGATGGTCGTCCCGGCGAGCGGCGTGGTGCATCTTCAGGTACTGGTCGGTGCGCCGGACGAGGACGGGTGCAGGTCGCTGCGGATCGCCTCCCGGCCGGCTGACGAGGGGTCCGAGCGCTGGACGCACCACGCCAGCGGGACGCTCGCCCCGGCGAGGTCGGAGGAGACCGCCTCCTTCGGGTTCGCCGAGTGGCCGCCGCCGGGCGCGGAGGCCGTGGAGGTGAGCGCCCTGTATGACGGGCTGGCCGACCTCGGTCTCCAGTACGGTCCCGTGTTCCGGGGCCTGCGTCAGGCATGGCGGCGGGGCGATGAGCTCTTCGTGGAGTCGGAGCTGGCGCAGGGGGCGCGGCGGGCGGACGAGCCGTTCGCGTTGCATCCGGCTGTGCTGGATTCCGTGCTGCACTCGCTCGCCCTTCCCGCGGAAGCCGTGTCGGCTGAGGAAGTGGGTGCCGACGAGGGGCGGCGGGAGCCGGGACGGCTGCCGTTCTCCTGGAGCGGGGTGGCGCTGTACGCCGTGGAGGCGACCGCGCTGCGGGCGCGGCTGACGGTCAGCGGCAGTGAGAGTGTCTCGCTCCAGGTCGCGGACGGGTCCGGGCAGCCGGTGGCGGAGGTCGACTCCCTCACGCTGCGGCCGATGGACGTGGCGTCCATCGCGCCCGGGGGCGCACCGCGTGACTCCCTCTTCCAGGTGGACTGGTCACCGGTGGCCACCCCGGAGCGGGAGGGCGCGTTCGTCCTGCTCGGTGCGGGAGGGACGCCGGAGTCAGCCCAGGGGACATCCCACCGGGACCTGGCGGGGCTGAGGGAGGCCCTCGACGCGGGGAATCCGGTCCCCGCGAACGTGGTCGCGGTCGTGACCGGCGCGCACGGCACCCTCAGTACGGTGGAGACCCTCGCCGAAGGGGACGCCACCGGGGCCACCGAACCGGCCGGGGCCACGCATCGCGCGGTCCTCCGTACGCTCGGCCTCATCCAGGAATGGCTCTCCGACGAGCGGCTGGAGGAGAGCAGGCTCACCCTCGTCACGACGGGTGCCCAGGCGATCGGGGCCGGGGATACGGTGACGGATCTGGCGGGGGCGGCGGTGTGGGGCCTGGTGCGCTCGGCACAGTCCGAGCACCCGGGCCGTTTCCAGCTGCTCGATCTCACCGGCCACGACCTCGCCGCGCTCACGCCTGGCGACCGTATGTCTGCCGTCCCGGATCCCGCCGACCGTACGCCTACCGACCGTACGCCTACCGACCGAACGCCCGCCGACCGTACGCCTACCGATCGCGACCCCGCCGAAGCCACGTCCACGGGCCGCGACCCCGCCGCCCTGGACCGTGCCGCTCCGGACCGTGCCCTCCCTGGTCTCGCCGCCGCCGCCGACGGCGTCGTCCTCCCGCTCGTGTCCCGGGCCATCGCCTCCGACGAACCACAACTCGCCGAGCGGGACGGCGGTCTGCTCGCCCCTCGTATCGTGCGGGTGTCCGAGGGCGAGCGCCGGAATCCGGGCGCGGGCGAGCCGGTCCCCCTCTGGGACACCACCGGCACGGTCCTCGTGACCGGTGCGACCGGGGAGCTGGGCGGGATCGTCTGCCGTCATCTCGTCGCCCGGCACGGGGTGCGGCACCTTCTGCTGGTGAGCCGCCGTGGCTCGCGGGCGCCCGGGGCCGGTGCGCTCGCGGCGGAACTGGAGGGTCTGGGAGCGCGGGTCACCACGGCGGCCTGTGATGTGACGGACCGCGCCGCGCTCACCGCCCTGCTGGCCGCCGTCCCCGCCGACCGGCCGCTGACCGGAGTGGTCCACACGGCGGGTGTGGTCGCCGATGCCACGGTGACCTCGCTCGACGCGGAGCGGGTGGGGCGGGTGCTGCGGCCGAAGGTCGATGCCACCCTGCTGCTGGACGAGCTGACACGGGACCATCCGCTCACGGCGTTCGTGCTCTTCTCGTCCGTCTCCGCGACCGTGGGGGCACCCGGGCAGGGCAACTACTCGGCGGCCAACGCGTTCCTGGACGCCCTCGCCGCGCGGCGCCGTGCGAGTGGACTGCCCGCGCTCTCCCTCGGCTGGGGCCTGTGGGAGCAGACGAGCACGATCACGGGTGGTCTGGGGCAGTCGGATGTACGACGGATCGCGCGCGGCGGTGTGATCCCGCTCAGCGCGGCCGACGGCACCGCCCTGCTCGACCTCGCCATGACGGCGTCCGCGCCCGTGACCCCAGCGCCCGCGGCCTCCGCGTCCCCCGCCTCGCCGACGACCTCCACGCCCGAGCCCGAGCCCGCGAACCAGCCCACGCCCACGCCCGCGAACCGGGCCGCGCTGCTGCCGGTACGGCTCGATCTCGCCGCGCTGCGCGGGACGGGCGAGTATCTGCCGCCGCTCTACCGCTCACTGGTGCGACGGCCGAGGCGGCGCGCGGCCGAGACGACGTCCACCACCGCCGCCGCGCTGGTGGAACGGTTCAGGGAGCTCTCCCTCCAGGACCGCCGGGCCGCCGCGCGCGAGCTGGTCCGGGCACAGGCGGCGACCGTACTGGGCCATGACACGGCCGACGGGGTCGCCGTGGACCAGCCCTTCCGTGACCTCGGCTTCGACTCGCTCACCGCCGTCGAACTCCGCAACCACCTCAACGCGGCGACCGGGCTGCGGCTCTCCGCGACGCTGGTGTTCGACCACCCCACCGCCGCGGACGTCGCCGACCACCTGCTGGAGAAGCTGCTCGGAGCCGCGCCCGCCGTGGCGCGCGCCGAGCCGCGCCCGCGCACCGTGGGCGGTGCCGAGGACCCCGTCGTCATCGTGGGGATGGCCTGCCGCTACCCCGGGGACGTACGGAACCCCGATGACCTCTGGGAGCTGGTGGCGACCGGCTCGGACGGGGTGACCCCGTTCCCCGCCGACCGGGGCTGGGACCTGGAGCGGCTGTACGACGCGGATCCGGACGCGGGTGGCGCGACGTATGTCCGCCAGGGCGGCTTCCTGCACGAGGCGGCCGACTTCGACGCGGACTTCTTCGGCATCTCACCCCGTGAGGCGCTGGTCATGGACCCGCAGCAGCGGCTGCTGCTGGAGACCTCCTGGGAGGCGATCGAGTCCGCCGGAATCGCGCCGTCCGATCTGCGCGGCCAGCGGACCGGTGTCTTCGCGGGGGTGATGTACCACGACTACCTCTCCCGGCTGCGGTCCGTGCCCAAGGGCGCCGAGGGCTTCCTCGGTACGGGCTCCGCGGGCAGTGTGGTCACCGGCCGGGTCGCCTACCTCCTGGGTCTCGAAGGGCCCGCGGTCACCATCGACACGGCCTGTTCCTCCTCCCTGGTCGCCCTGCACCTGGCGGCGCAGGCCCTGCGCGAGGGCGAGTGCGCCATGGCCCTCGCCGGGGGAGTGACGGTGATGGCGACGCCGGGCACCTTCATCGACTTCAGCAAGCAGCGCGGGCTCGCCCAGGACGGCCGCTGCAAGTCGTTCGCGTCCGCCGCCGACGGCACCGGCTGGGCGGAGGGCGTCGGCGTCCTCCTGCTGGAGCGCCTGTCGGACGCCCGCCGCAACGGGCACCGCGTCCTCGCGGTGGTCCGGGGCTCGGCGGTCAACCAGGACGGTGCCTCCAACGGCCTGACCGCCCCCAACGGCCCCGCCCAGCAGCGCGTGATCCGCCAGGCCCTGGAACGCGCCGGACTCCACCCCTCCGAGGTCGACACCGTCGAGGGCCATGGCACCGGTACGGTCCTCGGTGACCCGATCGAGGCCCAGGCCCTGATCGCCACCTATGGCCAGGAGCGCCCCGACGACGATCCGCTCTGGCTCGGCTCCATCAAGTCCAACATCGGTCACGCCCAGGCGGCGGCCGGTGTCGGTGGTGTGATCAAGATGGTGCAGGCCATGCGGCACGGGATCCTTCCACGGACCCTCCACGTCGACGAGCCGACGGCCCAGGTGGACTGGTCGGAGGGCGCCGTGCGGCTGCTCACCGAGGCCCGTGACTGGCCGTCGGCCGACCGGCCCCGCCGGGCCGGGGTCTCCTCCTTCGGCATCAGCGGGACGAACGCCCACGTCATCCTGGAGGCCCCGGCCCCCGAGCCCGCCCCGGTCCCGGCCCCCGCCGCACCGGAGACCGCCCCCGAGCGGACCACCCGACCCCTCACCCCCCTCCTCCTCACCGCCCGCACCGAGGAGGCCGTCCGCGCCCAGGCCGCCGCCCTGCGGGCCCATCTGGACCGCCACCCCGGGACGGACCCGCTCGACGTGGCCTACTCGCTGGCTGCCACGCGTACGCACTTCGACCGGCGCGCGCTCGTCATCGGCACCGACCGGGCCACGCTGCTCGCCGGGCTCGACGCGGTCGCCGCCGGGACCACGGCACCGCAGGTCGTGCACGGCAGGTCGACCGAACGGAAGGTCGCCTTCCTGTTCACCGGGCAGGGCAGCCAGCGCGTGGCGATGGGACGGGAACTGTACGAGGAGTTCCCGGCCTTCACGGAGGCGTTCGACACCGTGTGCGCGGCCCTGGACCGGGCCCGGGAGTCCGACCCCGGGACCGACGCCCCGCGGCCCCTGCGCGAAGTGGTCTTCGCGGACCCCGACGGGCTGCTCGACGGCACCGGCCACGCCCAGCCCGCGCTCTTCGCGATCGAGGTCGCCCTCTTCCGGCTGCTCGCAGCCCATGGAGTGGCCCCCGACCACCTCGTCGGGCACTCGGTCGGCGAGCTGGCCGCCGCCCACGTCGCCGGGATCCTGTCGCTGGACGACGCCTCCCGGCTGGTCGCGGCGCGCGGCAGGCTGATGGCGGCGCTGCCGCCCGGCGGCGCGATGCTGGCCCTGCGCGCCACGGAGGAGGAGATCGCGCCCGTGCTGCCGGACGGTGTGGACATCGCCGCCGTCAACGGGCCCGACGCCCTGGTCCTCTCCGGCGAGGAAGCTCCCCTCCTCGCGCTGGCCGAGCGCTTCGCCGACCGCGCCAGCAAGCGGCTGCGGGTCAGCCACGCCTTCCACTCCGCCCGGATGGAGCCGATGCTGGCGGAGTTCCGCGAGATCGCGGAGTCGGTGACATACCACCCCGCGCGGATCCCCGTCGTCCCCACCGCCGGTCCCTCCGGCACACCGGACGCCGAACGGATGCGGCACGCGGAGTACTGGGTGCGGCAGGTGCGCGAGAGCGTCCGCTTCCACGACGCGGTCACCCGGCTGACCGAGGCGGGCGTCACCAGCTTCGTGGAACTGGGGCCCGACCCCGTACTGACCACGGCCCTGCGCGAGGCGGGGAGCCTCCTCACCGGAGCGGGTCGGCCACCGCTCACGGCCGCCACCCTGCGGCGCGGACGCCCGGAGACCACCACCTTCGCCGCCGCGCTCGGCACCCTGCTGGCGCAGGGCACCCGGGTGGACTGGGAGGGGTTCTACGCGGACAGCGGCGCGCGCCGGGTGGATCTGCCGACGTACGCGTTCCAGCGCCGGCGCTACTGGGCCGACGCCACCGAAGGGCCCGCCGACCTGGCCGCGGCCGGACTCGGCCCGGCCGGGCATCCGCTGCTCGGCGCCTGTCTGCCACTGCCCGACGGCGGGTTCGTCTGCACCGGACGCTTCTCCTCCGGGGCGCACCCCTGGCTCGCGGACCACACCGTCGCCGGTACCGCCGTGGTGCCCGGCACCGCGCTGCTCGACCTCGCCGTCCACGCGGGTGACCACGTCGGCCACGGCCGGGTCGGCGAACTGGTCCTGGCGGCCCCGCTGCCGCTGGACTCGGCCCGCGAACGGCGGGTCCAGCTCGTCACCGGCCCGCCCGACGACAGCGGCGACCGGACGGTACGGCTGCTCTCACGGCTCGCCGACGCGCCCGCCGACGCCCCCTGGACCACCCATGCCAGCGGCACCCTGACCACCGGCGCGCCGGAGTCCGCCAACCCCCCGCACACCACCGCCACCACGCTCTGGCCCCCGCCGGACGCCCTCCTCGTCCCCCTGGACGACCTCTACGCGCCGCCGTCCGCCGTGGCGCCCGACGGCGACACGGCCCCCGACGAGGAGACGGCCCCCCAAGGCGTCGCCTACGGGCCCGCCTTCCAGGGGCTGCGCGCCGCCTGGCGCCGCGACGGCGAGCTGTTCGCGGAGGTGACACTCCCCGACCCGCTGCACGAGGACGCCCCGCGGTACGGAATCCACCCGGCCCTGCTCGACGCGGCCCTGCACGGTGTCGCGCGTCTGCTGCCCGACGCGGCCGGACGCCTGGTCCCGTTCGCCTGGAACGGGGTCGAGCTGCACGCCGAGGGCGCCACCACCCTCCGCGTCCACCTCACCGCGCTCTCCCCGGAGCGGCTGGCGATCAGCGCCGCCGACCCCTCGGGGCATCCGGTCGCCACGGTCGACTCCCTCACCCTGCGGCCCCTGGCCACCGGCCCCGCCCCGTCCGGGACCGACACGCCCCCGGCCCTCGACGACCTGTTCCAGGTCGAGTGGACCCCGCTGCCGGCCGGCCAGGACCCGCCGGAGGACGCGGCCGCCCGCCGTCTGGTGCTGGTCGGCTCCGACTCCCTGGCCATCGCCGAGCCGCTGGCCGCCGCCGGGGTGCCCGTCGAGTCGTTCGCCGACCTGCCCGCGCTGGCGGCGGCCGTCGCCACGGGCATGACCCTCCCCGAGACCGTGCTGGTCACCTTCGACGGCACGGCCGCCCTTCCCGCCGAAGCGCTGCCCCACACGGTACGGACCGTGACGGCCGCGGCCCTGGAGACCGTACGGCAGTGGCTCGCCGACAACCGGTTCGCCGAGGCCCACCTGGTGTGCGTGACCCGCTCCGCCGTGGCGGGCGGCGACGGCGGTGGCGGTGGCGGTGTTGACGGAGTCACCGACCTGGCCTGCGCCCCCCTGTGGGGGCTGCTGCGCACCGCCCAGTCGGAGAACCCCGGCCGGTTCGTCCTCGCCGATCTGGACGGGTCCCCGGAGTCGGTACTCGCCCTGCCCACCGCCCTGGCTTCGGGCGAACCCCAGCTCGCCGTCCGCTCCGGCCTCGCCTACGCCGCCCGGCTCGCCCGTGTCACCACCCCGGCGGCCCCGGTGGCCGTGAACGCCTGGAACCCCGACGGGACCGTTCTGCTCACCGGCGCCACCGGTGCCCTCGGCGGTCTGGTCGCCCGGCACCTGGTCACCGCGCGCGGGGTGCGGGCGCTCCTGCTGCTCAGCCGGAGCGGCGCCGACAGCCCGGCGGGCGCCGCCCTCCGCGACGACCTCACCGCGCTCGGCGCGGAGGTCACCCTGGCCGCCTGTGACACCTCCGACCGCGACGCCCTGGCGGCCGCCCTCGCCACGATCCCGGCCGAACGGCCGCTGACCGCGGTGCTCCATCTCGCCGGGGTCCTCGACGACGGGGTGGTCACGGCCCTGACCCCGGAGCGGTTCGACACCGTGTACCGGGCCAAGGTGGACGCCGCCTTCCATCTGCATGAGCTGACCCAGGGCCACGATCTGGCGGACTTCGTCCTCTTCTCCTCCTCCGCCGCCGTCTTCGGCACCCCGGGCCAGGCCAACTACGCCGCCGCCAACGCCTTCCTCGACGCCCTCGCCGAGCGGCGCCGCGCCGACGGACTGCCCGCCACCTCCCTCGCCTGGGGCGCCTGGGAGGGCGGCATGGCCGCCCGGCTCGACGGCGCGGACCGGGGCAGGATGGCCCGTGGCGGGGTGCTCGCCCTGACCGAGCGGGAGGGGCTCGACCTCTTCGAGGCGGCCCTGGGCACCGGGCTGGCCTCCCTCGTACCGCTGCGGCTCGACACCGCGGCACTGACCCCCGGCACCAGCCCGCTGCTGCGGGCCCTGGTCCGTCCCACCGCCCGTCGCGCGGTCGCCGCCGCGGCCGCCGGGCCCACCCTCGCCCACACCCTGGCCTCCCTGGACGAGGAGGGCCGCCGGACGGCCCTCCTGCGGCTGGTACGGGAGGTGACGGCCACCGTCCTCGGTCATCCGGGGACGGACGGGGTCGAACCGGAGCGGCCCTTCCTCGAACTCGGCCTCGACTCGCTCACGGCGGTGGAGCTGCGGAACGCGCTGGCCGGGGCCACCGGGCTGAAGCTGCCCGCGACGGTCACCTTCGACCACCCGACCCCCCTCGCCCTCGCCGCACAGCTGCACACCGAACTGGCGCCCCAGACGGGCCCGGAGCCCGAGGCCGGGGTGCCCGGGGCGGCCGGGGACACCGTGGGGACGCTCTTCCGGCGGGCGTTCGAGGACCGCAAGCTGCGGGAGGGCTTCGAACTGCTCAACGCCGTCGCCGCGCTGCGGCCCTCCTTCGCCGACCCCGCCGAGGTGACCCAGTCGCCGACCTCGGTCCGGCTGGCGCGCGGACCCGAACCGGTCCGGCTGATCTGCTTCAGCTCCCAGGTGGCGCTCGCGGGAGTACACCAGTACGCCCGGTTCGCCTCGGCCCTCCGGGACATCCGGGATGTCACCGCCCTCGCCGTCCCCGGCTTCGCCACCGGTGAACCCCTGCCCGCGACCGAGGAGGCCCTGGTGGGCCTGCTGGCCCGGATGGTGCGGGAACAGTCCGGCGGCGCGCCCGTGGCCCTGCTCGGCTCCTCCTCCGGCGGGGTGCTGGCCTATGCCACGGCCGCCCGGCTGGAACGCGACGGCGACGGACCTGCCGGAGTGGTCCTGCTCGACACCTATGTGCCCGGGGACGACTCACTGGACCAGTTCGAGGACCAGCTCCTGGGCGGGATGTTCGCCCGGGAGGCGAGCTTCGCCCGGATGGACGCCGCCCGGCTCTCCGCGATGAGCTGGTACTTCAACCTGCTGGGCGGCTGGCGCCCCGAGCCGCTGACGGCGCCCCGGCTGCTGGTGCGGGCGGGTGAGCCGATGGCGGGCGGCCAGGACCTGGCGCCGGAGCGCTGGCAGACCCAGTGGAGCGCGGCCGACACGACCGTCGACGTCTCCGGGAACCACTTCACCATGATGGAGGACCTGGCCGGGGAGACGGCCCGCACGGTGGACACCTGGCTGCGCGGCCTCGCCGGCTGACCGGCCGCCGGG
>NZ_JBHVHF010000245.1:0-12639 GCF_042800315.1 Streptomyces sp. NPDC057638 | reverse complement strand
GACCGGACCAGGCGACATGCCCCGCCCCGCCGCGATCGGGCGCCGCCGCCGCACCGGCCCGGCGCCCCGCCGACGGAGGCCGCTCGCACCCGCTATCCGGGCGGCTCCGGCGGGCCGGTCGGCCGCCGGACCGGGACCTCCCCGAAGAGGTCCACCGCGCGGCGGACCTCCATCAGGGCCGGGCCGAGCGCGCTCACCGACCCGATCGCCCCCGCTATCAGCAGCAGGGACCGCCGCATCCGGGGGACCTCGTACCGCCCCCGGGCCACCATCGAGTCGAGTGTCGTGAGTTCCTCCTCCGCGATGGCCAGATCCGGGCCGTTCCCCGGGCGACCGTCCAGTTCTCGCCGTAACCGGGCGACGGCGGCGGACAGGGCCACCACCCGGGGATCCTTCCCGTTCCCGGCCAACGACGTCTGTTCCACTCCCCGCAACACCGCATTCCCCCTCGCACACACCTCAGCGCGCACGACCGACCGTCGACGGTCAACCACCCTGAGTTGCGCGCCAGTTAACGCCATGGGGTGCCATACGCGCCACTCAGCCGCCCGAAATCAGGACGCTGGCTCTACAACGCCCATCGGATGGCGCCAAACGGTCACTCTCCATCGGGTAAGCACAGAACATGACCGATCGATCGACACAGCCGACGGTGGCCGGACTCCTGCTCGCGGCGGGCGGCGGACGGCGGCTCGGCGGCCGCCCCAAGGCGCTGCTGACCCATGCGGGCCGCCCCCTTGTCGAACACGCCGCGCACGCGCTGCGCGCGGGCGGCTGCGGCCCGGTCCATGTCGTCCTGGGCGCGGCGGCCGACCAGGTGCGCGCGGCGGCGGACCTGACGGGCTGCGCGGTCGTCGTCAACGACGACTGGCCACAGGGAATGGGATCGTCGCTGCGGGCGGGCCTGGAGTCGCTCGCCGCCACCGGGGCCGACGCCGCCGTGGTCTGCCTGGTCGACCAGCCCGGGGTGGGCGCGGCCGCCGTCGGCCGGGTCCGCGCCGCCGCCGCCCGCGACGCGCTGGCCATGGCGGTGTACGCGGGCGTACGCGGCCATCCCGTCCTGCTCGGCGCCGACCACTGGCGGGCGGTGGCGGCGAGCGCGGTGGGCGACCGCGGGGCGCGCGCCTATCTCGCCGCACGGGCGGCGGAGTTGCGGCTCGTCGAGTGCGGGGACGTGGCCGACGCGTACGACATCGACACCCCCGGGGATCTCGCCCGGCTGGACCCGGGCCCGGACGGCGGCCCCTGAGCGAGGAGCACCGGGGCGCCCCGGGCGTGTCCGCGCCCGGAGGGCCGTATCCGGACCCGTTCTCTCGATATCAACACACCTTGTACTTCCACGATGAGGAAACTACTATCCACCAAACAGAATCATGATCGACATCGCGCCGACCCGAACGGTCGCCACCGCCCGCGTCGGCGGCGGATGTCGCGAGCGCACCCGACCCCCGGTACCGCCGCTGAAGGAAGTGACCGCCCATGTCCGCACCAGCGCCGTCCCCGCTGGCCATCGTCGACGCCACCCCGCTCCCCCGCCAGGAGGAGGTGCTCACCGACGCCGCCCTCGCCTTCGTCGCGGAACTGCACCAGCGCTTCACCCCGCGCCGGGACGAACTGCTCGCCCGCCGCGCCGGACGGCGGGAGGAGATCGCCCGTACCTCCACGCTGGACTTCCCGGCCGAGACCGCCGCGATCCGCGCGGACGACTCCTGGCGGGTGGCGCCCGCTCCCCCGGCGCTGGAGGACCGCCGGGTGGAGATCACCGGACCCACCGACCGCAAGATGACGATCAACGCGCTCAACTCCGGCGCCCGGGTCTGGCTGGCCGACTTCGAGGACGCCTCCTCGCCGACCTGGTCCAATGTGGTCCTCGGCCAGCTCCATATGAAGGACGCCTTCGCCCGCCGGATCGACTTCACCGACGAGGGCAGCGGCAAGTCCTACGCCCTGCGGCCCGCGGACGAGCTGGCGACCGTCGTGATGCGCCCGCGCGGCTGGCATCTGCCGGAACGCCATCTGCGCGACGGCGACGGTACGGCGGTGCCGGGCGCGCTGGCCGACTTCGGCCTCTACTTCTTCCACAACGCGCACACCCTGCTGGAGCTCGGCAGGGGACCGTACTTCTATCTGCCCAAGACCGAGTCGTACCAGGAGGCGCGGCTCTGGAACGACATCTTCGTCTTCGCCCAGGACCGGCTCGGCATCCCCCAGGGCACCATCCGGGCGACCGTGCTGATCGAGACCATCACCGCCGCGTACGAGATGGAGGAGATCCTCTACGAACTGCGCGACCACGCCTCCGGTCTCAACGCGGGCCGCTGGGACTACCTCTTCTCCATCGTGAAGAACTTCCGTGACGGCGGGCCGGGGTTCGTGCTGCCCGACCGCAACGCGGTCACGATGACCGCGCCCTTCATGCGCGCCTACACCGAACTGCTGGTCCGCACCTGCCACAAGCGCGGCGCGCACGCCATCGGCGGCATGGCGGCCTTCATCCCCTCCCGGCGTGACCCCGAGGTCAACAAGGTGGCGTTCGAGAAGGTCAAGGCGGACAAGGACCGTGAGGCGGCCGACGGTTTCGACGGCTCCTGGGTGGCCCATCCGGACCTGGTGCCGCTCGCCATGGCCTCCTTCGACGCGGTCCTGGGCGAGAAACCGCACCAGAAGGACCGGCTGCGTGAGGACGTCTCGGTGGCGCCGGGCGATCTGATCGCCATCGACTCCCTGGAGGCCGTGCCGACCTCCGCCGGGCTGCGCAACGCCGTCTCGGTCGGCATCCGTTACATCGAGGCGTGGCTGCGCGGGCTGGGCGCGGTGGCCATCTTCAACCTGATGGAGGACGCGGCCACCGCCGAGATCTCCCGCTCCCAGATCTGGCAGTGGATCAACGCGGGCGTGGTGTTCGAGAACGGCGAGCGCGCCACCGCCGCGCTGGTCCGCTCGGTCGCCGCCGAGGAGCTGGACGCGATCCGGGCCGAGGCCGGGGAGGAGTCCTTCGCCGCCGGTTCCTGGCACCAGGCCCACGATCTGCTGCTGAAGGTCGCCCTCGACGAGCGGTACGAGGACTTCCTGACCCTGCCCGCCTATGACCACCTGACGGGCTGACGCCGGGAGTCATGGGCGGATACGCCCGCGCTTCCGGGCCCGCGCCCTGCGGGGCGGGTCCGGAAGCACGGGTCAGCGCCCTGTGGGGGGGCGGGGCCGCGAGCGCGGGCAGCGCGGGTCAGCGGGTGATGACCGTGCGCTGCGCCGAGAAGTCCCCCCACTTGCCGTCGGGGAGCTTCGCCCGGAGCTTGACGCTGTACCGGGTGCCCGGCGGGTCGCTCACGGTCATCGTGTACGAGGCCGTGGAGCCGGTCGGCATGGTGCCCCAGACGATGGTGGTCGCGTACTTCCCGTTGAGGTACAGCTCATGGGACTCGATCGCGCCATCGGCCTTCGGCGGGGACCAGCGCAGCTCCACACTGCCCTTCTTCGCCGTGGCGGTGAGGCCGGTCGGGGCGGTGTTCGGGCCCGCGCCGGCGGCGGCGGGCGTGGTCAGATCGACGGATCCGCTGTCCGGTGAGGAGTTCTCGGCGGCGTCACGGGCGCGGAGGGTGAAGGTGTAGACGGTTCCGGGGCGCAGCCCGGTGACCCGGGCGCTCGTCGCCGTGCCCGGCACGCTGTGGATCCGGGTGCCCTCCTGGTAGACGTCGTAGGCCGTGACGCCGATGTCGTCGGTGGCGCGCGCCCAGGAGAGGGTGACGGCCTTCTGCCCGGCGACCGCGCCCGTGAGCCCGGACGGGGTGGTGGGGGGCTTCCTGTCGTCGGGGGTGGGGGCCGGGGTGGTCACGGACACGGGCGCGCTCGGCTTGGAGAGCTTGCCCTGGGCGTCCTTGGCCCGGACGGTGAAGCTGTAGGCGGTGCTGGGCGACAGCTTGTCGATGTCGACCATGGTCTTGTTCCCGGGGAGGGTGGAGACCCGGGTGCCCTTCTGGAAGACCTCGTAGCCGGTGACGGACTGGTCATCGGTGGCCGCCGTCCACATGACATGGACGGAGGTGGCACTGCCCGCCTGCGCGGTCACTCCGGTGGGGGTGGTGGGGGCCTTGTTGTCCTGCTCCTCGCCGCCACCGCAGCCGGTGAGCAGGAGTGCTGCCGCGCAGACCAACGTGGGGAGGGTGGGGGGACGTCGCACGGTCGAACCTCCGCGAACGGTTGATTGGTCCAGACCTATATGGCCATAGCCGTGGGACGACTTCAAGCCCCATCCGGTAGGCCAACGGCACCCGACGGTAACGGATCTGACCTTTCGCCCGGTTCTCCCGTTCAGACCACCCGGTCCTCCCGTTCAGCCCCAGGCCGCGCCCAGCAGCAGAAAGCCGCAGATCAGTACGGCCAGGATCGCCAACAGCGGCCAGACGAAACGGAGATAGCGGTCATAGCCCACCTTCGCCAGGGCGACCCCGCCGATGGTCACCGCCGTGGTCGGCACCCAGAGGTTCATCCAGCCGCTGGCCGCCTGCCAGGCCGTGACCACCAGCGCCCGGGACACGCCCGCGAAGTCGGCCAGCGGGGCGAGGATCGGCATCGCGAGGGTGGCATGGCCGGAGGTGGAGGGGATCAGGAACGCCAGCGGCAGATTGACCAGGAAGACCAGGATGGCGAAGAGCCCCGACGAGGTGCCCTGGACCACCCCCTCGATGGAGTGCAGCACGGTGTCGGTGATCCGCGCGTTGTTCATGATGACCGTCACCCCCCGGGCCAGCACGATCACCAGCGCCGGGGAGATGAAGTCCGCCGCGCCCTGGACGATGGTGGCGCTCAGCCGCTGCTCCCCCAGCCGGGCCACCACGCCCACCAGCACCGCCGCGACCAGGAAGAGGGCCGCGAGCTGAGGAAAGGACCAGCCGAGTTCGAAGGGGTAGGGACGGGCGTCCGCGTTCCCGGTCAGGGCGCTCGCCCAGGGCACCACCGAGAAGATCATGAACGCGAAGACCAGCGCCACCAGCACCAGCACCACCACCTGGAGCCGGGTCAGCTCCGGCGGCTCCCCCGCGCCCGCCGCCGCGATCTCCCGGTCCCCGGGCAGGAACCCGGAGAGCGAGCGCTCGGGCCGGGCCCGCACCCGCCGCCCGTACCGGACGACATACGCGATCGTCACCGCCGTCAGCACCACCCACATCGCCGCCCGCAGCACGATGCCGTCCCCCAGCGAGATACCGGCCGCCGAGGAGGCCACCCCCGTCGCGAACGGGTTGACGGTGGAACAGAGCACCCCGATGCCCGCGCCCAGGATGATGGTGCCGGTGGCCACCATCCGGTCGTACCCCAGCGCCAGCACCAGCGGCACGATCAGCCCGTAGAAGCCGAGGGTCTCCTCGGCGAATCCCTCGACGGTGCCGAGCAGCGAGAAGACCAGCATCACGCCCGCGATCAGCAGCGCGCCGCGCTCGCGCAGCGCGTGGGCGAGCCGGGCGATGCCCCGGTCGAGCGCCCCCGTGGCGAAGACGACGGTGATGAACGCGCCGATCGCGAGGACGAAGAGGAAGACCCCCGCGCTGCCGTACAGCTCGCCCGTCAGGTCGGGACCGACCGTGCCGGTGCGCGGATCCCGGATGCCGTAGAGGCCGTTGACGGGCGCGAGGAGCAGGTCCCGCAGCCGGTCGGTGAAGCCCTGTCCGCTCTCCACCGGGTGGTAGGTGCCCTGGACGGGGGCGCCGTCCGGGCCCCGGTCGTACTCCCCCGGCGGGATCAGGAACGCCACCGCCCAGACCGCCACCGTCACCAGGGCCAGCACGGTCAGCGCGCTGGGGAAGACGAACCGCCGCCGCCCGGCGCCCTTCTCGGGCGCGCCGACCGTCATGGGCGTCCCCCGGCGGCCGGAGCGCCACCGCGGGGAGCGCGGCCAGGGGCGCCCGGGTCATCCGGGTCGCCCGCGTCGCTCCTGGTCGTCGGAGCCATCGCCGTACCTCGTGCCTGTCCGCCGGGCCCCCGCACCCCAATCCACCACACCCCGCCACGCCCCGCACCCTCGAACCGCCGCTCGCGGTACGCGGCGGGCGCGGGGATCGGGCCCCGGCACCGGTGAGATGCGCGCGCGGGGATCGGGCCGGACCGGGCACCCTGTGCCGTGCCCCCCCCCAGGGCACGCCGGGTGCCGCCGGGCAGGGCGGGGCGCCGACGAGGGGTTCGGTGGCCCGGCACGGGGCTCCCGGCCTCCGGGGTCGGTGGGGCTTCCCTCCTTCTGTCGCGCGCATGGCCCGGGGGTGTGTCACGGGCTCCGGAGTCATCGGCGGACCACGGCGGGCAGGCATGCCGGAGGGCCCGGGGCTACCCCGCCAGCAAGGTCCGCGCCAGGTCGACCACCCGCTCGTCCTCGGCCACCTTCCCGTACACCACCCGTCGATCCCGCTCCGCCAGGGCGCCGAGCCGTTCCCTCACCTCCGCCGTCAGCGCCTCCTGCCCCAGTGCCGCCAGCGTCTCCAGCGCCTCCTCCGGCGCCGCGTGCCGCTCCACCGCGCCGAGCAGCAGATCGGCGGCGGCGGCCGTCGAGAGCGCCCCCGGCAGCTCGCCGGGTATGGCCCGCAGCGCCCGCACGGCCGCCGGGACCTCACGCGGATCGGCGAGCATCGCCCGCAGCGCCGGGGCGAGCGCGGCCGCCTCGGCCCCGAGCAGTCCGGCCGCCCGGGCCGCCCGGATCCTCGGCCCCCGGTACCACTCCACCGCGCCGCCCTCACCGGCCTCGGCGAGCACGCCCCCGACCGTCTTGACCGCCTCCGCCGACTCCCCCGTCAGCCGCCACAGCGCCAGGGCGAGTTCGATGTCCGTCTCCATCGCCAGCACGACCCGTCCCCGGCCCGGAGGCGTCAGGGCGAGCCGCAGACAGGGCACGAGGGGCGCGCCCGCCGCGCCGAGACCCCCGGCCGCCCGGGCCGTGTCCGGGGAGGCGCCCTCCGCCAGGGCCTCGGCGAGCGCGTCGAGCAGCGGCCCGGTCTCGCCGGTGAGGCGGCTCAGCGCCTCGGCCGCCGCCCGGCGGTGCTCCCCGGCCCCGGCCGCCCGGCGCAGCCGGGCCGCCACCGCGTCCCGGTGCCCCGCCGGACAGACCGCCACCAGCGCCTCCGGGACCCGCGCGGGAAAGCGCTCCAGAACCGCCGTCAGCTCCGGCAGCGCCGCCTCGGCCACGCCGCCCCACCGGATCACCAGGGTCAGCAGCCGGTCCGCCTCGGCGCTCGTCAGCTCCTCCGCGCCGGGCGCGGTGAGGCGGATCCGTACCGCGTTCAGCAGTTCGGGGGCGTACGGGATCACGGCCGCGCGGCGGTGGCCGCCGGAGGCCGCCGTCAGGGCCCTGGTCCGGGCACCCAGATCGCGGGCCAGGAGCGGCGCGGCCCGGTCGGGGGCCAGCTCGACCAGGAGGGCCAGCGCCCGGTCGGCCAGTTCCCCGCCCTCGGCGGCGAGGGCCGCGAGCGCGGGCGCGGCCGGGGCGGCGTGGCGCCCGAGCCGGTCGAGCACCGGCAGCAGGAACGCGGCCTCGGGGGCGCAGGGATCCCCCAGGAGCGCGACCACCGCCGGGGCCAGCCGCGCCGGGGCGGCCCGCGACAGCATGCAGGCGTGCTCCGCGGCCCAGAGCGCCTCCTTGCGCGCCTCGGGGTCGGGCAGCGCGAGCGCGGACTCGACCAGCCCGAACGCGGCGGCGCGGTTCTCGTCCGTGTCCCGCAGCAGCAGTGTCTCCGTCACATACCGCAGGGGCTCGGCCCGCTCGTCGTCCAGCCGCCCGGCGACGCGGGGCCCGGCGGGCAGCAGTTCCAACAGGGCGTCCCGGTGCCGGGGTGTCCAGGCGCGGCCGGAGTCCAGCGCGGCCAGCACGGCGACGATCCGCAGCTCGGCCGGGCTGCCGGAGGTGAGCGCGGCGGCCAGCGCGGGAGCGCTGCCCCGGGGGTCGAGCCGGGCGAGCGCGGCGAGCAGTTCGGCCCGCACCCCCGGCTCACCCTCGCGCCGCCAGCGTTCGCGCAGTGCGGGCAGCACCCGGTCGGAGCCGGACACCCCGGCGGTCCACGCGACGGTCCGGCGCACCCGCTCGTCGGGGGAGTCCAGCAGGGGCACCAGCAGCGGGAGCTGGGCGACGACGGCGGCCCGGCAGGCGTCGGGCGCCACGTCGAAGGGGTCCTGGCTCTCGGCTATCCCGCCGAGCAGCGCCAGCAGCTCGGCGGGGCGCACTCCGGCCACGGCGGCGCGGGCCAGGAACGGGACGGCGGCCTCGGTCGCGGTGTAGACCGTGCCCTGGTGGAGGATGCTGCCCCACAGCTCGTCCAGTGCCTCGCGCGACTCCTCCTCCGTGCCGAGCAGCGCGCGCAGGGTCTCCGGCAGATCCTCCGCCTCTCCGTACGCATGTTCCAGGTCGGTCCAGTGGACGTGGTCCAGCCCCGCCACAACCCCTTCGAGATCCATGGTCCGAGCATGGCACGGGGGTCTGACAGCACCCGGCCCCGAGCCTCTGACACCTGGTCACCAGGGTTAGCCGGTGGACCCGTCGGCCGGGTGGGCGACCTGGCGCGCCCGCTCCCGTGGGGCGGGTTCCGGCCTCGGCGGCCCGCTCCGGGACCGCTGGAGCATGGCCGGATCCGCACCGCCGAAGAATGTTTCAGGCATCGTCCCCGTAGGGTCAGGGCAAGCACTCGCACTGTC
This sequence comes from Streptomyces sp. NPDC057638, assembly GCF_042800315.1. Lineage (NCBI taxonomy): Bacteria > Bacillati > Actinomycetota > Actinomycetes > Kitasatosporales > Streptomycetaceae > Streptomyces > Streptomyces sp. NPDC057638. Next base: position 3,975 of record NZ_JBHVHF010000245.1, on the reverse strand, counting down.
AGGAAAGCTTCCTGTTCAATCCTCGACGCGACGCCACAGGCGACCGAACCTGGAGGTTCAGTGCAAGCCCCCCACACCCCCACCCGCCGTCGGCGCGGCGCCGAGCGGCCCTCCGCACCCTGACCACGGCAGCCCACCCCGCGCCACCACCCCCTGTCCCCCGAAGGCGTCGTGTGGAACCCGCCCCCTGGGCTCCGCCCGGTGCCTGTCCCCTGGTACCACGGTCACCCCCGCCCCCCAGGTGCCGTGGTACCCCCGGGCTCCGTCCGGCCCCACCCCCTCGGGCCGACCGGAGTCCCGTCCCCAGACGCCGTACGGGCGTGGGAGTGCCGCCCACCCCGTACGGCGTCCTCGGGCCTTCGCGCACGCGGGCGCGCACGCCCCCGCGTGCGCGCCCCTTCCCGAGCCGACGGAACACCCACGCCCGAGCACCCAGGCCGACGCGATGCCCCGCTCGACGCCGCCCGTCAGCGCGGTGTCGCCCGTCAGCGCGGTGTCGCCGGGCGCGCGCCCGGTGCGGGAGCCGCGGCCTCAGCGGCGCTCCCGGCCGGGGGGTGCACCGCGGCGGACACCTCCGCACGGCCCCAGTGGTTGAAGGCGAGATTGAGCAGGATGGCCACGATGCACCCGGTGGAGATACCGGAGTCGAGGACGACGAGCGCGTCCTCGGGGAAGGCGTGGTAGAACTCCGGCGCCGCGATCGGGATGAGCCCCACGCCGACGGAGACCGCCACGATCACACCGTTCTCGCCCTTCTCCAGGGCGGCCGTGGCCAGGGTCTGGATACCGCTGGCGGCCACCGTCCCGAAGAGCACCACCCCCGCGCCGCCGAGCACCGGCAGCGGCACCAGCGCGATCACCGAGGCGGCGACGGGGAAGAGTCCGAGCACGATGAGGATGCCGCCGCCCGCCGCGACGACGAACCGGCTGCGGATGCCGGTCATCGCGACCAGCCCCACGTTCTGGGCGAACGCACTGCACATGAAGCCGTTGAAGAGCGGGCTCAGCGCGCTGCCCAGGGTGTCCGCGCGCAGTCCGCCCTCGATGGTCCGCCGGTCGGCGGGACGGTCCACGATCCTGCCGAGGGCGAGCATGTCGGCGGTGGACTCGGTCATACAGACCAGCATCACCACACACATGGAGATGATGGCCGCGATCTCGAACTGCGGGGCCCCGAAGTGGAACGGGGTCGGGAAGCCCACCACATCCGCGTCGGCCAGCGCGTCGAAGCCGGTCATGCCGAGCGGGATCGCGATGAGCGTGCCGATGACCAGGCCGAGCAGGATGGCGATCTGCCGCAGGAAGCCCCGGAGCAGCTTGCGCAGGGCGAGCACGATCACGAGGGTGAGCGCCGCCATGCCGATGTTCCGGAGCGAACCGTAGTCGTCCGTCCCCGGGGCGCCCCCTTGTGACCAGGTGAAGGCGACCGGCAGCAGCGAGAGGCCGATCAGGGTGATCACCGTGCCGGTGACGACTGGCGGGAAGAACCGGATGAGCTTCGAGAAGTAGGGCGTGAGGAGAAAGCCCAGCAGCCCGGCGACGATGATCGCGCCGAAGATGACGGCGATCCCCTCGTGTCCCCGGTCCCGCCCGATGGCGACCATCGGGGTGACACCGGCGAACGAGACACCGTTGACGAACGGCAGCCGGGCGCCGATCTTCCAGAAGCCGAGCGTCTGGAGGAGGGTGGCGATCCCGGCGGTGAACAGGCTCGCGCCCATCAGGAACGCGGTGTCCGTGGCGTCGAGCCCCACGGCGGGCCCGACGATCATCGGCGGGGCCACCACGCCCGCGTACATCGCGGCCACGTGCTGGAGGCCGCTGGTGAGCAGCCGGACGGGCGGCAGGCTCTGGTCGACCGGGTGCGCGCGGTCGGCCGGTGCCCCGGCCCGGGGGTCGGGTGTGAGGTCCTTGCGGAGACTTGGCTCGGCGGCCACGGCGGCTCCTCCGGTCGGGTGCACGTCACGGGCGGACGTGGAGGTCGACAGGGTGACGGGGTGTCAGTGAGGTCGTACGGGGTGGGACGGTGCCGGACCGGGTCCGGTACCCCGGGTGACGGCGGGTCGGGTCGCCGCGTGTGCGGGGCGCGGCCCCTGGGGACGGGCCGGGCGCGGTGCGGGGGATGCGCCGGTACGGCGGAGTTCCGGCGCCGCGCTCTGGGCGGAGCGCGGTACGGAGAGGGGTGCGCGAGCAGCGGATCGGGCCGGTCGCGTGACGGTGAGGGAGTCGGCCCCGGCCCCAGGGCGGTCGGTGACGGGGAACGGCGGAGCGGGCGCGGCGGGAGGGAACGCGGGGGAGGAACGCGCGCGCACCATCATGGGTGACGCGTTGTCCGCGCCACGAGGGCGCGTGGACTCCGCGCGACGTTGGTGGCGTGTTCGGCGCGCCACCAGGGTGGCGCGTTCGGCACACCGCTTGAGGAACGCGCCACCACCTGGATGTCGTGGCGCGCTCCCCGGGTCACGGTGGCCGTAGGTCGTGTCGTCACCATGGCGCCCGTCCGCCCGGAGGGCGGGCGACACGGCATGGTGACGACACGGCATGGCGCGGTGTTCGCCGCCGGGGAGACCCAGGGGGATGTGGTCGGTCTCCCCGGCGCGCCACCAGGTTCCGGCCGAGGGCCGTCCCCCTCGGCCGGAGCGCGGATCCCGGGCTCGCCGGGCGACGGGCACCTGAGCCGGTGCGGGAAGGGAGGGAACAGAGGGAGGGATCGGGAGGCGGGATCAGAGGGAGCGGTCAGTGGTCCGTGAGGCGGGCCAGTCGCCGGGCCTCGGCACGGGTCTCCCGGGCGATGGCGTCCTCGTCCACGGTGACCAGCCGACCGTCCTCGACCACGGGGACGCCGTCGACAAGGGAGAGGGTGATGGGGGCGGGGGCGCCGAGGACCAGGGCGGTGACCGGGTCGGCGATGGAGGAATGGGCGAGGGTGTCGATCCGCCAGAGCACCAGGTCGGCGAGTTTTCCCGGCTCCAGGGAACCGAGATGATCGGCACGGCCCAGGACGCGGGCCCCGCCGTGGGTGCCCAGACGCAGTGCCTGCCGGGCGGTGAGCGCGGCCTCGCGGTGCGGTCCGAGGCGCTGGACGAGCAGGGCGTTGCGCAGTTCGGTGTGGAGTTCGCCGGACTCGTTGGAGGCGGTGCCGTCGACGCCGAGGCCGACCGGCACCCCGGCCCTGAGCAGGTCGGCGACGGGGGCGATCCCGGCCGCGAGCCGGGCGTTGGAGGAGGGGCAGTGGGCGACGCCGGTGCCCGTCCGGGCGAAGGCGGCGATGTCGGAGTCGTTCATATGGACGCAGTGGGCCATCCAGACATCCGGTCCGAGCCAGCCGGTCGACGCGAAGTACTCCGTCGGCCCCATGCCGAACCGCTCCTCGCAGAACGCCGCCTCCTCCACCGTCTCCGAACCGTGGGTGTGCAGCCGCACGCCCTTGCGGCGGGCGAGTTCCGCGCCCTCCCGCATGAGTGCGGTGGAGACGGAGAAGGGGGAGCAGGGCGCGACGGCGATCTGGGTCATCGCGTCGGCGGCGGGGTCGTGGTGGGTGTCGATGGCCGCCTCGGTGGCCGCGAGCGCGCCGTCCAGGGTCTCGACGGCGAAGTCCGGTGGCAGCCCGCCGTCGGAGACGCCCAGGTCCATGGAGCCACGGGCGAGCGTGAGGCGTACCCCCAGTTCGCCCGCGGCGCCGACGATGGCACCGGTGAGATCGCCGGAGCCACGGGGGTGGATGTAGTGGTGGTCCACCGCCGTGGTGACCCCGCCCCGGGCCATCATCGCCAGGGATCCCCGCGCCGAGGCGCGGACCATGGCTTCGTCGACGCGCGCCCAGGTCGGGTAGAGCGCCACCAGCCAGTCGAAGAGGTGGTGGTCGGTGGCGAGTCCCCGGGTGAGCCACTGGTAGAAGTGGTGATGGGTGTTGACCAGGCCCGGGGTGACGAGATGGCCGGTGCCGTCGATCCGCCGGATCGAATCGGTCGGCCC
>NZ_JBHVHF010000244.1:0-12676 GCF_042800315.1 Streptomyces sp. NPDC057638 | reverse complement strand
GCCCCGGAGATCGCTCTCCGGGGCCGCCGTCATGAGGGGCTCACTGAGGCCGTGGCTACGCCTCCACGGGCGGGAAGTGACCCTCCTCGACGAAGAACTGGACGTACCTGCCGAAGAGTTCCCTGGTCAGGACGGGCACCGCGATGCCCGTCCCGGACAGGGCCTGATCCGTCTCGGCCGTGTCGATGGGCGGGTAGAAGCCATCGGTGTCCGAGGTCATCATCTCGAAGGCGTCGAGCAGCGGAAGCAGGGCGTTGTCGCCCGTCTTGACCGTCTCGGTCCAGTTGTCCCAGTCGGCCTCGTCGATGTCGTACCCGAGGTCGCGCAGGAACTCGGTGCACTGGGTGAGCGCCAGCGAGCTCTGGTTGAACAGGTGGAAGGTGCCGCCGACGGTCTCCGGCTTGTGCGACAGGCCGGTGATCGCGGCGCTGACGTAGTCCACGGGGAGCAGATGGAACCGGCCCTCCGTGCCCTTGGGCGCACTGCCCGCCTGGATCAGGCCCTTGAGGGTGAGCCAGACGAAGTCACGGGTCTGGCAGGCGCCGTTGACCGTGTCGCCGGAGATGACGTCGACCCGGTAGATCGAGATCGGCAGGCCCCGGTCCCGGGCCACCCCGATGATCTGCTCGGCCACCCACTTGCTGCGCAGATAGCCGCTGGGCAGGACCTCGGCCGGGCCGGTCGGGTCGGTGGTCTTCAGCGGGACGCCGGGCTCGAGGACCCCGTCGAAGACGCCGACGGTGGAGACGTAGTGCACCGGCACCGTACGGTGGCGCGCGGCGAGCCGCAGCACCTCCTCGGTGCCGATGACGTTGGCCGCCTTCAGCGTCTCGTACGGCAGCAGCCAGTGCACCCGGGCGCCGTTGTGGTAGACGACGTCCACGGTACGGGCGAGCTCGTCGAAGGTCTCCTCGCTCATCCCGAGGCCGGGGTCGGCCAGATCGCCGGTGACGATCCGGATCCGGTCCTCGTCGATCTGGTCCCAGACCCGGTACCAGATGGCGTTGGAGCGCAGCCGCTCCAGGCCCGACTCCTCGTCGTCGGCGCGGACCAGGCAGTGCACGACGGCATTGGTCGTCGTCATGATGTCGCGCAGCAGGAACGCGCCGAGGAAGCCGGTGGCCCCGGTGAGCAGGACCGTGGCGGGGTCGGTGGCGTCCCGTACGACCTCGGCCGCGGGCACGATGTCGTCGGCGAGGACGACCTCGGCGGCGAAGTCGGTGCCACTGGGGCCGCTGGCGTCACCGCCGAGCACCGCCACCGCCAGCGCGTGCAGGTAGGCGGCGAGCGCGACCGGGGTCGGGTGGTCGAAGACCAGCGTGGGCGGGAGCTTGAGCCCGGTGGCGGTGATGAGCTGGTTGCGCAGTTCGACCGAGGTCAGCGAGTCGAAGCCGAGCGCGGAGAACGACTGGTCCAGCGCGATGCCGGAGGTGTCGCTGTGGCCCAGCACCTCGGCGGTGAGGGCCGCCACCAGATCGGTGACCACCTGCTTCTGCTCCGGCTCGGCCAGCTCGGCGAGCCGCTCGGTCAGCGACTGGGTGGAGACCTCGGTGTTCTGCGCCGCGCGCCGCCCGGTGGCCCGCACCAGCTTGGTGAGCAGGGTGGGCACCTGGACCTGCTCGCGCAGGGCGGCCAGGTTCATCGGGGTGGCGACGACGGAGGAGTGCCCGGTGGTCAGGGCCAGGTCCAGCAGGGCGGGGCCCTGCTCCGACTCGACCGGCTGGAAGCCGCTGCGGGCGATGCGCTTCATGTCGGCCTCGCTGAGGTGGCCGGTCATGCCGCTGGTCTGCTCCCACAGGCCCCAGGCGAGCGAGGTGGCGGCCAGTCCGCGGGCCCTGCGGTGGTGCGCGAGGGCGTCGAGGAAGTGGTTGGCCGCCGAGTAGGTGGACTGCCCCGGGCCGCCGACCACGGCCGCGATCGAGGAGAACAGGACGAAGGCGGAGAGGTTCAGGTCCTTCGTCAGCTCGTGCAGGTTCCAGCTCGCGTCGACCTTGGGCCGCAGCACGGCGGCGAGCCGGTCGGGGGTCTGCGCCCCGACCAGTCCGTCGTCGAGGACGCCCGCGGTGTGCAGGACGCCGGTGAGCGGGCGGTCGGCGGGGATCTCGGCGAGGACGGCGGCGAGCGCCTCCCGGGAGGCGACGTCGCAGGCGGCGACGGTGACCCGGGCGCCGAGCCCGGTGAGTTCCGCGACGAGTTCGGCGGCACCCTCGGCGGCGGGGCCGCGCCTGCTGGTGAGCAGCAGGTCCCGCACACCGTGCTCGGTGACCAGATGGCGGGCGAAGAGCCCGCCGAGGCTGCCGGTGCCTCCGGTGATCAGGACGGTGCCGCGCGGGTTCCAGGCCCCGGTGGGCTCGGCGGTCTCCTCCGGCACCCGGCCCAGCCGGGGGATGAGGACCCGGCCGTCGCGCAGCGCGGCCTGCGGCTCCCCGGTGGCGATCACCGAGAGCAGGGCCTCCTCGGAGGCGGGGCCGCCGTCGGTGTCGATCAGGACGATCCGGCCCGGGTTCTCCGACTGCGCCGAGCGCAGCAGGCCCCAGACGGCGGCGGCGCCGAGGTCGCCGATGTCCTCGCCCTCGGCGGTGCCGACGCCGTCCCGGGTGAGGACGGCGAGCCGGGTGTCGGAGAGCCGCTCCTCGGCCAGCCACTGCTGGACCAGGGTGAGCGCGGCCTGCGCCGACTCATGCGCGAGGGCGTCGGCGCCACCGTCCGCGCGGCCGTGGAAGCCGGCCCCGACCTTGGCGATGACGACATCGACCCGGCGGCCGGAGCCGACGGTGCGCGCCACGGCGGCGACATCGGGGTAGGTCCGCTCGCCGGAGCCGGCGCCCAGTTCGGCCCAGCGCAGCCGCTCCCCGGTGCCGGGAACCACCGGGTAGGTGGTCCAGTCGACATGGAAGAGCGAGTCGCGGTTGCGGGTGAGCGCGTTGGCGAGGTCGCCGACGGCGACGGCGCGGCAGGCCACCTCGGCGCTGGCGACCGGCAGTCCGGTGCCGTCGGCGAGCTGGACGGCCAGCGCCTCGTCCGCCCCGATGCTGATCTTGACCCGGAGCCGGGCCGCGCCGGTGGCGTAGAGCCGCACCTGCTTCCAGTCGGTGGAGATCCAGACCGTGCCGGGCGGGCGGCTGCCGTAGCTGACCAGGCAGGAGGAGGCCAGGGCCAGTTCGAGCAGGGCCGGGTGGAGGCCGAAGCCGCTGACGCTGGCGCGCTGCTTCTCCGGCATGCTGACTTCGGCGTAGATCTCGTTCTCGCCGTTCTTCCAGACCGCGTCCAGGCCCTGGTAGGTGGGTCCGTAGGTGTAGCCCTGGATGGCGAGCTTGTCGTAGCCGTCGTCCAGCGGTACCGCCTCGGCGCCCTGCGGGGGCCACTGGGTCAGCTCGAAGGGCTCCTCGGGGCCCTGGAAGCTGAGGTGGCCCCGGGCGTTGAGGGTCCAGGGCACATCGGCGGTGTCGGGCCGGGAGTAGATGGTCAGCTCCCGGCGGCCCGCCACATCGGCGGGGCCGACGCCGAGCTGGACATGGATGCCGCCCTTCTCGGGCAGCGCCAGCGGGCCGAGGATGTCCAGGTCGTCCAGGACGGTGGAGCCGAGTTCGTCCCCGGCCCGGATCGCCATCTCCACCAGCGCGGTGGCGGGCACCAGCGGCTTGCCGAGCACGATGTGGTCGGCGAGCCAGGGGTGGGTGCGCAGCGAGAGCCTGCTGGTGAAGAGGACCTGCTCGGATCCGGCGATGGTGACGGCCGCCCCGAGCAGCGGGTGGCCCGCCGACTCCAGGCCGAGGTCGGAGGCGTCGGCGACGATTCCGGTGGTCTCCACCCAGTACCGCTCGTGCTGGAAGGCGTACGTGGGCAGCGCGATCCGCTGGGCCCCGGTGCCCTGGTAGAAGGCGGCCCAGTCCACGGCAGCGCCGGAGGTGTGGGCGCGTGCGACCCCGACGACCAGGCTCTCGCCGTCCGGCCTGCCGCGCCCCAGCAGGGCGACGGCGGTGCCGGTGTCGGGGGTGACCATGTCCTGCACCAGCGGGGTGAGGATGGCGTCGGGGCCGACCTCGACCAGGGTGGTGGTGGAGAGCTGGGTGAGGGTGGTGACGGCGTCGGCGAACCGGACCGCGCCCCGGACCTGCTTGACCCAGTACTCGGGGGTGCGCAGGTCGTCACCGGTGGCGAGCTTGCCGGTGAGGGTGGAGATCACCGGGATGGTGGGCTCGCGGTAGGTCAGTTCGGCGGCGACCCGGCGGAACGCGTCGAGCATGCCGTCCATGTGCGGGGAGTGGAAGGCGTGCGAGACGGTGAGCCGCTTGGTCTTGCGGCCCAGGCCCCGGAAGTGGGCGGCGATCTCCTCGGCGGCCCCGGCGTCGCCGGAGATCACCAGCGAGGTGGGGCTGTTGATCGCGGCGATGGAGACCGCGTCGCCGAGGTGGGCCCGGATCTCGTCCTCGGTGGCCTGGACGGCGATCATCGCGCCGCCGGTGGGCAGGGCCTGCATCAGGGTGGCGCGGGCGCCCACCAGCCGGGCCACGTCGGCGAGGTCGAGCACGCCCGCGATGTGCGCGGCCGTCAGTTCGCCGATGGAGTGGCCCGCGACGTAGTCCGGGACGATGCCCCAGGACGCCAGCAGCCGGTGCAGGGCGACCTCGACGGCGAAGAGGGCGGGCTGGGTGTTGCCCGTCTCGTCCAGGTCCTCGCCGGTGGTGATGGTCTCCAGCAGCGGCCGCGGCAGCAGCGGGTCGAGCTGGGAGCTGACCTCGTCGAACGCCTCCCGGTAGACCGGGTAGGTCTGGTACAGCTCCAGGCCCATGCCGATCCGCTGGGCTCCCTGGCCGGTGTAGAGGAAGCCGAGCTTGCCGGTGGCGCGGGTGCCGCGGACGGTGTTGACGACGGCGTCGCCCTCGGTGAGCGAGCGCAGTCCGGTGAGGAGTTCCTCCCGGTCCCGGCCGACGACGACGGCCCGGTGCTCCAGCGCGGAGCGGGTGGTGCCGAGGGAGAACGCCACGTCCAGCGGGCTGGGCTGCTCGCCCTCCACCAACGCGAGGAGTCGGCGGGCCTGGTCGGTGAGGGCGTCGGCGGTCCTGGCGGCGAGCGCCCAGGGCAGCACGGCGTGGCTGACGGCCTCGACGGGTTCGGATTCCGGTTCTTCGGCGGATTCCTCGGCCGGGGGCTGTTCGATGATGACGTGCGCGTTGGTGCCGCTGACGCCGAAGGCGGAGACACCGGCCCGGCGCGGGGCGCCGGTCTCGGGCCAGGCGCGGGCCTCGGTCAGCAGCTCGACCGCGCCCGCCTCCCAGTCCACCATCGGGGTCGGGGAGTCGATGTTGATGGTCTTGGGCAGCACGCCATGGCGCATCGCCATGATCATCTTGATGACGCCGCCCGCGCCCGCCGCGGCCACCGTGTGACCGATGTTGGACTTGAGGGAGCCGAGGTAGAGCGGCCGGCCCTCGGGCCGGTTCTGCCCGTACGTGGCGATCAGCGCCTGCGCCTCGATGGGGTCACCGAGCTTGGTGCCGGTGCCGTGCGCCTCGACCACGTCCACATCGAACGGGTTGAGCCGGGCGGTGGCCAGCGCCTGGTGGATGACGCGTTCCTGGGAGGGGCCGTTGGGCGCGGTGAGCCCGTTGGAGGCGCCGTCCTGGTTGACCGCCGAGCCCCGGACGACCGCCAGGACCTGGTGGCCGTTGCGGCGGGCGTCGGAGAGCTTCTCGACCAGCAGCAGGCCCACGCCCTCGGACCAGGCGGTGCCGTCGGCGGCGGCGGCGAAGGACTTGATCCGCCCGTCCTCGGCGAGCCCGTTCTGGCGGGAGAAGTCGATGAAGCCGCTGGGGTGGGCGGTGATGGTGGCACCACCGGCCAGCGCCAGCGTGGACTCCCCCTTCCGTACGGACTGCACCGCGAGGTGGAGCGCGACCAGCGAGGAGGAGCAGGCGGTGTCCACGGAGACCGCGGGCCCCTCGAAGCTGAAGGAGTAGGCGATCCGGCCGGACGCCACACTGCTCAGCTTGCTGGTCATCAGATAGCCCTCAAGCTCCTCGGGGCCATCCAGCCCGAGGTAGCTCTGCTCCACCACGCCGGTGAAGACACCGATCTGGCTGCCGCGCAGGGTGGCGGGGTCGATCCCGGCCTGTTCGAAGGTCTCCCACGCGGTCTCCAGCAGCACCCGCTGCTGGGGGTCCATCGCCAGCGCCTCACGGGGGGAGATCCCGAAGAAGCCGGGGTCGAAGAGGCCCGCCCCGTCCAGGAAGCCGCCCCTCTTGGTGTAGGACTTGCCGGGCTTGCCGCGCTCCGGGTCGTAGATGGCGTCGATGTCCCAGCCGCGGTCGGTGGGCCAGTCGCTGATGCCGTCGGACTCGTCGGCCACGAACTTCCACAGCTCGTCCGGCGAGGTCACCCCGCCCGGGAAGCGGCAGGCCATCCCGACGATGGCGACCGGCTCGTCATTGTCCGCCTCCAGTTCGGCCAGGCGTGCTCGGGCCTTCTGCAGATCGGTGGTGACCCACTTCAGGTACTCCACCATCTTCTGTTCTCTGGACACTGCGTTCTCGCTGGACTCGTTGGACATGCGCAATCAACTTCCCCTGGGGCTGGGTGGGGCGGGCGGCTCGGTCCTCCCTCCACGGTCCGTCTGCCGGGCGGGGCCTGGTACGCGCGTTCCAGGCCCCGCCGGGTCCGCCCGCCGGGCGGACGACACCACCGTGGGGGGACGTCCTCGCTAGCCCGCGGAACGTCCGAGCTGGTTGTCGATGAAGTCGAAGAGGTCGTCCGCCGAGGCGGATTCGAGCGCCTCGGAGGCGGCGGCGGCCTCGGCCGACCCCGCTGCCTCGTTGAGCCGGGACAGGATCGTCTGGAGCCGGACCGAGACCGCCGTACGGGTGCGCTGGTCATCGCCGAGCGCCGCGAGGGCGGAGTCCAGCCGGTCCAGTTCCTCCATCAGCGGCGGGGCGCCGCCGCCCGCCGGGGCCACCTCGCCGATCAGATGCTCGGTCAGCGCGGTGGGGGTGGGGTGGTCGAAGACGACCGTGGCCGACAGCCGTACCCCGCTCTGCGCGATCAGCCGGTTGCGCAGTTCCACGGCGGTCATGGAGTCGAACCCCATCTCCTGGAACGCCCGGTCGGGCGCGACCGCGTCCAGGCCGGTGTGGCCCAGGACGGCGGCGACCTCGGTGCGGACCAGTTCGAGCACGGTGAGCTGCCGCTCCACGGGCGTCAGATCGGCGAGCCGCTCGGCGAGGGTCGCCGTGGCGGCGCCACCGCCGGTCGCGGCCCGGCGGCTGGGGCCCCGGACCAGGGAACGGAAGACGGGCGGTACCTGGCCGTGGGCGCGCATCGCGGAGAGGTCCACGGGCAGCGCGACCACGGCGGCGGTGGACTCGGTGAGCGCCGAGTCGAAGAGACCGGCGCCCTCCTCCGGCGAGACGGGCTTGAAGCCCTCGCGCCTGAACCGCTTGAGGTCGTTCTCCTCCAGGGCGGCGTTGATGCCGTAGCTGAGGCCCCACAGGCCCCAGGCGATGGAGGTGGCGGCGAGCCCGGAGGCGGCGCGGTGGCAGGCGAGGCCGTCGAGGAAGGCGTTGGCCGCCGCGTAGTTGGACTGTCCCGGTCCGCCGATCACCCCGACGCTGGAGGAGAAGAGCACGAACGCCGACAGATCGAGGTCCCGGGTCAGCTCGTGCAGATGCCAGGCCGCGTCGGACTTGGGCCGCAGCACGGTGTCCAGGCTCTGTGGGGTGAGCGCGGCGACCAGCCCGTTGTCGAGGACGCCCGCCGTGTGCACGACCCCCTTGAGGGGGTGCTCGGCGGGCACCGACGCCAGCGCGGCGGCGAGTGCCGCACGGTCGGCGACGTCGACGGCGGCCAGCTCCACCCGGGCTCCGAGCGCGCCGAGTTCGGCGGCCAGCTCGTCCGCGCCGGGCGCGTCGGCGCCGCGCCCGCTGAGCAGCAGCAGACTGCGGACCCCGTGCTCGGTGACGAGATGGCGGGCGAAGAGGGAGCCGAGCGCCCCGGTGCCGCCGGTGATCAGTACGGTGCCGTCCCGGTCCCACACGGCCGGGCCGGTCTCTCCCCCGGCGGCAGAAGCGGCCGAGGCGGCGGCGACCCGGCGCAGCCGGGGCAGCAGGATCTCCCCGCCGCGCAGCGCGGCCTGGGACTCGCCGGAGGCGACGACGGCGGAGAGTCCGGGCGCGCTGTCCCCGGCGGCGGTCCGCGCGTCGAGGTCGACCAGGACGATCCGGTCGGGCGCCTCGGCCTGGACGGAGCGCAGCAGCCCCCAGGCGGTGGCGGTGCTCAGTTCCGCGACGCCCTCGGAGCCGGTGTCGACGGCGCCCCGGGTGAGGACGACCAGCCGGGTCCCGGCGAGCCGTTCGTCGGCGAGCCACTGCTGGGCCAGGGCGAGGGCCTGGCGGGCGGCGCCGTGCGCGGCGCCCACGGCGTCGTCGGCGGGGCCGGGTTCGACCCGGGCGAGGACGGCGTCGAGCGGCGCCTCGGACTCGGTGGCCTTCGCCACGGCCGCCACGGCCGCCACGTCCGCGAAGGAGGGGATGGACTCGTACGAGGTGAGGTCGGCGCCCAGCACGGACGCCTCGGCGCCGGACAGCACACCCCAGCGGAGCTCGGCGGCGGGCGCGGCGAGCGCGGTGCGGTCCCAGCCCAGCTCGAACAGGGGCCGGGTGGTGCCGGTGGCGGCGGTGAACTCACCGTCCGGGACGGAACGGAAGGAGAGCCGCCGGATGACGGCGACGGGCTGGCCGTCGGCGTCGGAGAGCCGGACCGTCAGCGCGCCGTCGTCACCTCCGTCACCAGCGACAGACGCCTGGACCTGGACCACGGTCGCCCCGGTGGCGTACAGCTCGACGCCCTCCCAGTGGGCGGGGATCCGGGTGGTGCCGGGCTCGGCGGCCCCGGCGAGGGAGGCGACCGCCGCCACCGCGTCCTCCAGCAGCGCGGGGTGCAGCTCGTACCGCGCGGCGTCCGGCAGCAGTTCCTCGGCGAGGCGGACCTCGACGGGCTTGCCGTCGCCGGGCGCGGGCACGGGGGCGCCGGAGTGTTCGGCGAAGTGGCCCCGGGCGCGCAGGGTCCATCCGTCGGCACCGCCCGCGTCACCGTCGGCGCGGGTGTGGATGGTGAAGGGCCGCCGTCCGGAGTCGTCGGGGGGCGCGGTGCCGAGCTGGAGCTGGAGGGTCTCCCCCTCGGGGACGGTGATGGGGGCGAGGACCTCCAGTTCGGCGAGGGCCGCCCCGCCCAGCTCGTCCCCGGCGCGCACGGCCATCTCGACCAGTCCGGCCGGGGGCAGGACGGGTGTCTCGAAGACGGCCTGGTCGGCGAGCCAGGGGTGGGTGCGGGCCGAGATCCGGGCGGTGAACAGGGTCTGTTCGGCCCCGGCGACGGTGACGGCGTTCCCCAGCAGCGGATGTCCGGTGTAACCCGCGCCGCCGACGCCCTCGGCGCCCTCGGCGGCCCCGGCGGTCATCAGCCAGTACGGCTCGCGCTGGAAGGCGTACGTCGGCAGGGCGATCCGGGCGGTGGGCGCGGTGGTGCCGAGGACGGCGGCCCAGTCGACGGCGGTGCCCCGGGTGAAGGCGGTGGCGGCGGCGGTGAGCACGGTGACCGGCTCCGGCCTGCCCCTGCGTACGGTCGGGGTGGCGCCCGACAGCGGGGAGAGGATGGCGTCGGGGCCGACCTCGATCACGGTCGCGAGGTTGAGCCCGTTCAGGGTGGTGACGGCGTCGGCGAAGCGGACGGTGCCCCGGACCTGGTCGGCCCAGTAGTCGGCGGTGCGCAGATCGTCGCCGCCCGCGAGCTTGCCGGTGAGGGTGGAGATCACGGCGATCCGGGGTTCGCGGTAGCGCAGTCCGCCCGCGACCCGCCGGAATTCGTCGAGCATGCCGTCCATCCGGGCGGAGTGGAAGGCGTGCGAGACCACCAGCCGCTTGGTCTTGCGGCCCATCTGGGCGAAGCGGTCGGCGAGCGCCTCGGCGGCCTCGGTCTCACCGGAGACCACCAGCGACTCGGGGCCGTTGACGGCGGCGACGGAGACGGCGTCGGTCAGCAGCGGCCGTACCTCCTCCTCGGTGGCCTGGACCGCGAACATCGCGCCGCCCACCGGGAGTTCCTGCATCAGCGTGGCACGGGCGGCGACCAGCTTCACCGCGTCGTCCAGCTCCAGCACGCCCGCGATGTGCGCGGCCGTCAGCTCACCGATGGAGTGTCCGGCGACATAGTCGGGGCGGATGCCCCAGGACTCCAGCAGCCGGGTCAGCGCCACCTCGAACGCGAAGAGCGCGGGCTGGGTGTTCCCGGTCTCGTCCAGCCCCTCACCGGTCTCGATCGCGTCCACCACCGACCCCGGCAGCAGGGGATTGAGCAGATCGCAGATCTCGTCGAACGCCTCTTTGAAGACCGGGTAGGCCGCCGCCAGCTCACGGCCCATCCCCGCCCGCTGGGCGCCCTGACCGGTGTAGACGAAGGCGAGCTTGCCGGTGGTCCGGCTGCCCTTCACGGCGCTGGCGATGGTCTCCCCGGCGGCCAGGGAGCGCAGCCCGGCGAGGAGTTCGTCACGGCCTCGGCCCAGGACGGTGGCGCGGTGCTCGAACAGGGTCCGCCCGCTGAGCAGGGCCCGCGCCACCTCGACCGGATCGAGGCCCTCGTCCGCGTCGGTGGCCGTCAGCAGCCGCGCGGCCTGTCCGGCGACGGCCTCCGGGGTCTTGCCGGAGAGGGTCCAGGGGATCACCGGCACGGCGGCGGGCGGCGGCGGTGCCGCCTCGGCGTCCTCCACCTCCGTCTCGGGCGCCTGCTCGACGATCACATGGGCGTTGGTGCCGCCGAAGCCGAAGGAGGAGACACCGGAGCGGCGGGGCGCGCCGGTCTCGGGCCAGGCGCGTGCCTCGGTCAGCAGCTCGACCGCGCCCGCCTCCCAGTCGACATGGCTGGTGCGCTCCTCGGCGTGCAGGGTCCGGGGCAGCACACCGTGGCGCATCGCCTGGACCATCTTGATGATGCCGCCGACCCCGGCCGCCGACTGGCTGTGCCCGATGTTGGACTTGAGCGAGCCGAGGTAGAGGGGCCGCCCCTCGGGCCGGTTCTGGCCGTAGGTGGCGATCAGCGCCTGGGCCTCGATGGGGTCGCCGAGGGAGGTGCCGGTGCCGTGCGCCTCGACGGCGTCGACCTCGTCGGCGCCGAGCCCGGCGTTGGCCAGGGCCTGGAGGATGACGCGTTCCTGGGCGGGGCCGTTGGGGGCGGTGAGCCCGTTGGAGGCGCCGTCCTGGTTGACGGCGGTGCCCCGGATCACGGCGAGCACGGGGTGCCCGTTGCGGCGGGCGTCGGAGAGCCGCTCCACCAGCAGCAGGCCCACGCCCTCGGACCAGCCGGTGCCGTCGGCGTGCTCGGAGAAGGACTTGCAGCGGCCGTCGGGGGCCAGTCCGCGCAGCCGGGAGAACTCCACGAACGCGGTGGGCGTCGCCATCACGGCCGCGCCGCCCGCGAGCGCCAGGTCGCACTCCCCCGCCCGCAGCGCGGTGGCGGCCAGGTGCAGCGCGACCAGCGAGGAGGAGCAGGCCGTGTCGACGGTGACCGCCGGGCCTTCGAGCCCGTAGGTGTACGAGAGCCGTCCGGCGGCCACGCTGCCCGCGCTGCCGCTGAAGAGATAGCCCTCGTTGCCCTCGGCGGGCAGCTGGGCGCGGGAGCCGTAGTCGTTGTACATCAGGCCGGTGAAGACACCGGTGCTGGAGCCGCGCAGGCCCTGCGGGTCGATGCCCGCGCGCTCGAACGCCTCCCACGCGGTCTCCAGCAGCATCCGCTGCTGGGGGTCGACGGCGAGGGCCTCGCGCGGGGACATCCCGAAGAACTCGGGGTCGAAGAGGGCCGCGTCATGGAGGAAGCCGCCCTCGATGGTGTACGAGCGGCCGGTCTCGTCCGGGTCCGGGTCGTAGAGGGTGTCCAGGTCCCAGCCCCGGTTGGACGGGAACGCGCCGACGGCGTCGGTGCCGTCGGTCACCAGCCGCCACAGGTCCTCCGGGGTGGTGACCCCACCGGGGTAGCGGCAGGCCATGCCGACGATGGCGATCGGCTCACGGCCCTTCTCCTCGGTCTCGCGCAGACGGGCGCGGGCGTCTCGCGCGTCGGCGATGGCCCGCTTGAGGTACTCCCTGAGTTCTTGCTCGTTCGCCACGTGTTCTCAGCTCCCCGACGTGGTGTCGCTCGGTGATGAATGGGGTGGTGGGGGCGCCCCGCGCCCGCTGGGGTCATGTGCTGGGGCCGTGCCGGTTTCGTGTACTCGGTGCTTGGTGCTTGGTGCTCGTGCGCCGTGCTCGGTGGCGCGTGTCCGGGCGGACGCGGTGGTCGTGCCCCGCGCCGCGCCCGTCCCGCGCGCTGGTCCGCGCGGGTGCCTGATCCGGGTCGTACGGGTGGTTCCGGCCGTACGGGTCGTACGGGTCGTACGGGTCGTACGGGTCGTACGGGTCGTTCCGGTGGTACGGGTGGTACGGGTCGTACGGGTGGTCGCGCGCCGGTCGTGCGGTCCGTCCGGGCGCGGTGGACGGGCGCCGTGCGCCGCGCCCGTCCACGGTCGTGCGCCGTGCCGGGTGGTGCTCGTCCGGTGGTGCGTGCGCGGTGGTGCGCCGTACTCGGTGTGCCTGCTCGGTGGCGCTCGTCCGGTCGTGTGTGCGCGGTGGTCCCGGTCCGCGGGCGTCCGTACCTC
>NZ_JBHVHF010000243.1:0-12712 GCF_042800315.1 Streptomyces sp. NPDC057638 | reverse complement strand
ACCGACCACCGGGCGCGGCGCCTTACACCGAGAGCGGCTCCAGATCGCGGTGGGCGCGGCGTTCCTCGCGGGCCATCCGGGTCAGGGCGTGGTCCTCGCCGAGGAGGCGGCCGAGTTCGCTGACCGTCTCGCCCCGGACGCGGGCGGCCTCCTCCGCCCGGCCGAGCGCGGCGTAGGTGATGGTCAGGTTGGACACCACCGCCAGGACCTCGGGATGGTGCGGTCCGAGCACCTCGCGCAGTGCCGCCACCGCGTGTTCCTCCAGGTCCCGGGCCTCCTCCACGGAACCGAGGTCGGCCAGCGCGTTGGCCAGGTTGACCGTGCTGAAGAGGAAGTGGGGATGCTCCTCCCCCAGCACCCGGAACATGGTCGCGGTCACGGTCCGCAGCAGCTTCGCGGCCTCCTCGACGGAGCCGCTGCCCCAGAGGAAGATGCCCAGGTTGTTCTTGGCCGCCAGGGTGTACGGATGGTCCTCGCCCGGCAGCGCCCGGTACTGGGCGACCACCTCCCGGGCCAGGTCGGAGGCGGCCGCGGGCTCCCCCGCCGCGAACAGGTCGGCGGCGAGGTTGAGGTCGCAGGCGAGCGAGTCCGGGTTCGCGGTGGCGTACCGCGAGCGGTAGTGGTTGCGGGTGGCGGTGGTCAGCCGTCTGGCGTCGTCCAGCCGGCCCGCCCGGCGCAGGGAGACCGCCAGGTTCTTGGCCGTCGCGAGCGTGCCGGAGAAGGTTCTGCCGAGGTGTTCCTTGTACTGCTCGTAGGTCGTGCTCAGCAGCGCGACCGAGTCCTCGTAGCGGCCGACCTCGCGCAGATCGCGGGCGAGGGAGGCGGCGGAGGAGAGCGTGTACGGATGGGTGGGGCCCAGCACCTCCGTACGCCGGTCGAAGACCTCCTGGTCGATCTCGCGGGCCAGGGAGTGGCGGCCGACCAGGCGGAAGCTCAGCGCCAGGTTGTTGGCGGCGGCCAGGGTCCTGGGGTGGGACTCGTGGAAGGTCTGGATGAAGCCGTCGTACGCCTCCTTCGCCAGGTCGATGGCGCGGTGGTACTGCCCGAGCGTGGCGAGGTCGGTGGCGAGGCCGCTGATGGTCATATACGTGTGCGGATGGGTGGGGCCCAGCACCCGGCGCTGGCGTTCCAGGGTGATCTCGTCGAGTTCCCTGGCCTGCGCGTAACGGCCCTGGGTGCGGTAGATGTTGGCGAGGTGGAAGCAGAGGTAGAGGTACTGGAGGTTCTCGTTGCCGAGCATCGCGCGCCAGGTGGTGCGCAGATGGCGGGCGAGCCACTCCGCGTTGTTGAGGTCCCCGCGCTTCCACAGATAGCGGACCCGGTCGATGAGGAGCCTGCGGGTCTCCGCGTCATCGCAGGCGTACGCCTCGGACGGGGCCAGATGGGGCCAGATCGCGGCGAACCGCGGCCAGGTCTCGTGGTTGTCGATGGGCTCGTCGTCGTCGGGGCGGGCACCCGCGAGCACCCGGTGGACGGCGTGGCGTGCCTCCCGGCGCTCCTCCTCGGTCATCTGCTCCCGGATGACCTCCTGGACCAGCCGGTGGACCTGGATGCTGTTGGAGATCTGGTCCACCTTGGCCAGGGCGAACCGGCCGATCTCGCGGATCACCCGGCCGAGGACGAGTTTCTCCTGGAGCGAGGGGTCGTACGGCTTGAGCGCGTCGATCATCTCCTTGCTGTAGAGGAGGTTGGTGGAGATCGGCTCCGCGGCGAAGAAGGCGCAGAGCTGGAGCAGCCGTACGGCGGCGGGCGAGCGCTCCCGGAGCTGTTCGATGGAGATGTTCCAGGTGGCGGTGACCGGTTCGGGGTGTCCGGCGGCCGGGAGGCCGGTCGCGGGGACCACCGGCCCGGTCGCCGGGGAGCCGCCCGTCTGCTCCCGCAGCCGGTCCAGGTACTCGGTGACCGGGTTGGCGGTCTCCGCGATCCAGGCGGCGGCCTGTTCGACGGCGAGCGGCAGATCACCGACGGCGGTGGCGACCTGGTCGGCGTCGTCGGTGTTGATCCCGAGAGCCTTGCGCTGGAGGTGCTCGATGGACTCCTGGCGGAAGAAGACCTGGACGGGCAGCGCGTCCCCGTTCTGGGCCCAGCCCTGGTTCCGTGAGGTCACCAGGATGTGGCCCGGACCCTGGGCGGGGAAGAACTGGCTGATCCGCCCGGGGTCGTCGGCGTCGTCGAAGACCAGCAGCCAGCGGGCCGAGGGGACACCGCGCCGCAGCAGGTCGATGGCCTCACGGGAGGAGGCGGTCATATCGTCGCCGTCCGGGGCGCCCAGCCGCACCCCCAGCTCGGCGAGGGCGGCGACCACGTCATCGGGCTGTTCGGAGGGGATCCACCAGACCAGGTCGTAGTCGGCCATGAAGCGGTGCACATACTCGATGGCGATCTGGGTCTTGCCGACCCCGCCGGGGCCCTGGAGGATCTGCGGCCGCGGTGGCGCGCCGGTCAGCTGCATACCGCCGCCGAGCTGGTCCCGCAGGCGTTCCAGCAGCTCGGAGCGGCCGGTGAAGGCGGGGTTGCGCGGGGGGACGGTGTTCTGGATCTTGCTGACAGTGCCGGGGAAGCGGGGTCCTGGCGCGGTGCTGTCGGGCAGTTCGGCCGGCAGGCCCAGGGCGCGCAGCAGGGTGGTGGCGGCCTGCACCTCGTCCAGCCGGAAGAGGTCGACCGGATTGCGGTCGATATACGGCGTGGTGAGGCGGACATCGCCCACCCGGACCGGCAGCAGTTCATGGCGGGCGCCGCCCGGGGGCTCGTCGGCGGCCCACTGCCAGAAGGCGACCGCCCGGGGGGACTTGAGATAGGCCCCGGAGAGCAGCACCAGGGTGTGCGGGGTGTTCTCCACCATGAAGCCGCCGGTGTCGCTCAGATCGTGGTGGGCCGAGACATCCCGGGGGACGACGCGGAAGCCCGCCCGGGTGAGCAGGGACTCGATCCAGTCCGCCCACATCCGGTTCTCGGCGACATAGCTGAGGGTGACATCGGCGGGGAGGGCGGGCCTGCGCCGGGTGAAGGCGTCCCGGAAGCGGACCCGGGTCTCCTCGGCGACCGGGGGCATGGAGGTGATGCGCTGCTCGGTGACGACGGCGGTGAGCCGTTCGAAGGCGGAGAGCAGGGAGTTGGTGAGCCCGGCCTCGTCGCCGAAGGTGGCCAGGGTCTCCTCGTAGGCGTAGTAGGGGCGGTAGGGGATCTCCACCCCGCCCCAGTACGAGGTCAGTTCGGCGCCGGTGAGGCCGCTGGGGAAGCGGTCGAACTTCACCCGGGCCAGCGCCCGTCCGGTGTCGGCCTTCTCCTTCTCGCCCTCGTCGATCCGCATCGGCACCGGATAGATCTTGATGTTCCGGCCCGCGTAGCGCTCGGCGATCTGACGGGCGACGGAGGCGGCGCCGTCGATGGACTGGTCACTGAGGGTGAAACAGTCCACCAGGATGTCCGGGAGGTGGACGGTGCAGATGTCGGCGATATCGCTCAGTCCGGTACGGCTGTCGATCAGCGCGTAGTCGTAGTTGGCCTTCATGTCGGCGCGCAGGGCGTCGAAGAACGCGCCGCCGCCGAGCCGGTCGTAGAAGTTGTCCCAGTCGAAGGTGGAGACCGTGGCGGAGTACTCGCGGTTCTGGCGGCCCGCCGAGACGAAGTCCAGGGTGCCGCCGTCGGGGAACTCCCAGCCGAAGACCTCGGGGGTGAGGGAGACCGCGTGCGGCTGGACCCGGGCGTAGTCCAGGTGCCAGTCCTCGCCGCGGCGCAGATCGGGGTCGACCGCGGCCCACGCGTACTCGGTGATCATGTCGATCACCCCGGTCGTGGCGCCGAGGGTGGCGGGATCGAGGAAGGGGTGGAAGAAGCGGTGCAGCCCCGGCGCCTCCAGGTCCCAGTCGAGCGCCAGCACCCGCAGCCCGTTGGAGGCCAGGATCCAGGCGGTGTTCGCCAGCGCCATCGTCCGCCCGGTGCCGCCCTTGTACGAGTAGAAGGTGACGACGCGTCCGTCACGATCGGCTGTCATCCGTGTCCTCCGCATCGGGGGCCGTGCCACGCGTGGTCGGTGCGTGGCGGTGGGTGCCGTGTTCGGCCATCGGACCCTCCAGCCAGGGCCTGGCGGGAAGGTCGGCGGCGGCTCCGGTGAGTACCGGGGGCGCGAAGACCTCGGCGTATCTGAGGAACTCGGCGGCCGCCGACTCGACGACCTCCGGCAGGAGCTGACCGAAGTGCTCCATGCTGAGCACCCCCCGGGCGGCCGCCCGGCAGGCGGGGCGGCCCTGGCTCATCTGGTGCGGCATGGTCCGCTCCAGCTTCTCGATCAGCTCGGCCTCCGAGAGACGGCTCTGCGGATCCTCCCGGTTCCAGGGGACGACGACGCTGACCCAGGGCCGCTTCTCGGCGTCGAGGGCGGCGAGCTTGGCGCAGCGGCCGTCGTCCTCCAGTGCCCACCGGTCGATGAGGAGGATCTCGGGCCGGGTGGGCGGCTGGCCCGGTTCGGGTGGCGGTTCCAGGTCGAAGGAGGCGACCGTGGGCTGGTAGTTGAGGGAGCGGACCAGGTCCTGGGCGACCAGGGCGACGGGCCGCGCGGTGTCGGGATGGTAGGGATTCCAGTCCTGGGAGCGCCCGCCGTAGTAGGCGGGGGCGCGCCCCTCCGGGAGGTCGTGCTGGGTGGGCGCGGCGATGGTGAGCTGCATCGAGCGGGTTCCGGACGGCCGGCCGAAGGCGCTGGGCGCGTGCCGGTAGTCGACCGGGCTGCCGGGCGGGATCTGGGTGGTGTCGGCGACGCTGACGATCCGTTTCGCCAGCTCGTACACGGCCGCCTCGTACTCCTCGGCGAAGACGCGGAGCTTGATCAGCCCGTAGAGGCCGTCGGTGACATAGCGGTCGCCGAAGGCCCGGTGGTTGAACTGGAGCCGCTCCGCGGGCCCCGGCAGCTGCTCGGGCGGCATCGGCACCCACAGCGCGGGGACGATGGCCTCGGCGGGCTCGTTGGACTTGGCGTGGTGGTAGATGGCCCGCTGGGCGAAGGCGTACCACTCCTTGCCGCACATCTCGCTGGCGAAGAACCGCGGTGAGAAGAGCGGTACGAACACCCGGCAGGTCGCCAGGACATCGCCCAGCCGCTCCGACCAGCCCTCACCGGAGCGGATCTCCCGGTCCATGAAACCCGCCGGGGACCCGGCCGGGAGGTCCGTCATGGCCATCACATGGCCGCAGAGGTCCCGGAAGAGGCGCTCCACCCACATGTCCGGGTCCGGGCCCCCCGCCCCGTACCTCGGGGTGTGCGCATAGCTGAGGAAGAAGTACGGCCGGTGGTCCGCCGTACGTCGCGCGTAATCCGACACTCGACCCCCGTCTTGTCAACGCCCGCCTCGCGCCCGGTACGCCGTGCGGTCCGGGCGACGTTCTCGCCCTGTCCCCCACACCGTCCGGGCGACGTCTTCGCCGAGGGACCGGTGGGTCCCT
The DNA here is from genome assembly GCF_042800315.1 of Streptomyces sp. NPDC057638. Lineage (NCBI taxonomy): Bacteria > Bacillati > Actinomycetota > Actinomycetes > Kitasatosporales > Streptomycetaceae > Streptomyces > Streptomyces sp. NPDC057638. The sequence continues at coordinate 7,276 of NZ_JBHVHF010000243.1, read as the reverse complement.
TTCCCGGCGGCCCCGATTCCCGCTCCCCGGTCGGCGCGCGGGCTTCCTGAGCGGCCGTCGTTCCGTCCGGGAGCGCCCGCGCGGGCGTGCGACGCCCTCTCCAGGACCGTGATTCCTGTGATTCCTGCGATTGCTGCGATTCCGGCGATTGCTGCGATTCCGGCGATTTCCCTGATGAGATCCATACCGGCCCGGCGTCGGGCACGGACGGCGGCCCGTTCTTGATCCTTTCATTCCCCACCCCCCGGCGGGCCGCGGAATTCCCCAACAATACGACTGCCGACCGGCTTTGGCCCCGGATGCGGAGCGAGGAAATAGTGGCCGTTCCCCAGGCCGTCAATGGTCTGGACGAATGCCGTACGGGGAACGGTTCCCGGGCTCTCCGGAATACCAGCTCAGCGGTGGTGCGGCCCCGCTCCGGCGCGGGAACGGGGGGTGGCACGCTCCGGTGGTACGGCTCCGCTTCGGGGGCGTCCAGCTCGGCGCACGGCGTGTCGGCGCGGCGGGGAGCGGCCCTCGGGGTGCCCCCAGGACGGCGCTCCGGTTCCGTATCCGGCTCGGATCCGGCCGGGGCGCCCTGGAGGGGACCAGGGTCCGCCTCGGAAACGTCCGAGTTCCGACGAGATGACGGCCGGTTTCCGTCTGATCTCCGCCCGGCTTCCCTGTGCTCTCCGCCCGGATGGCAACCGGACCGCGACTGATTTACGACCGGATTCCGACCGGATTCCGACCGGATTCCGACCGATTTGTGACCTGTTTCCGAACGAGTTCGGGCCTTGGATAGGTCCGGGAAAGAAGCGGGACGCGACGGAGATCACCGTACCGAGTCCGGCACCCGCCGGACAGGGAACGACCGGCGCAGGCGCGGGCGACGCACCATTGCGATGTCCGAGGGCGCGACTTTACGCTCAGGGCGACTCCATCCGGCCACACCCTCGTACGCAATGAGCACACGCGTTTCGGGAATTGCCCCACGACACCTGGGCAATGCATTCGGAAGTGGATATTCCGGTGGTGGGGGTGGCGGTGCGGCGCCGCGTACACAGGGGGCAGAGATGACAGCCATTCCCGAACCACGACACACCACCGGCCTCGTCTTCCGGGGCTCCGACCTGCCCCCGCTCTTCCACCGGGCGGACACGGCGGCCATCACCCGCCAGCGGGAGGCCATCGCGGCCACCCGGTTCCAGCTGCTGCTCCTGGTGGCGGGCGCGGCCGCGGCCGCCCTGCCCGGCGACTGGCGGCTGGGCGAACTCCATCTGGCGGGCGCGATCGGAGTCCTCGCCTTCGCCGGGGTCCTGCTGACGGGATACCGCGCCGCACGGCTGCGGGCCGCCTCCCAGTGGCGGCTCAACCGCTCGGCCGCGGAGTTCATCAAGTCGCTGTGCTGGCGCTACGCGGTGCACGGCGCGCCCTTCGACGGCCGGTCCGAGCGGGCCGACGGGAGCGATGAGCTGTTCACCGCCCGGCTGGAGGAGGGCCTGCGCGAGCTGGTCAAGGTCGGCTGGCAGGACCCCCGCGCCCAGGAGACCGCCCTCGCGCGCGGCGAGCTGATCACCCCGGCGATGCGGCGGCTGAGGTCACAGCCGCTCCCCGTGCGCCGCGAGACCTACATCAGGGACCGGCTGATCGAACAGCGCAACTGGTACCACCGCAGCGCCGAACACTCCCGCAGGGCCACCCGGATCTGGTCCCTGGCGATCGGACTGCTGACCCTGCTGGCGCTGGTGCTCTCCCTGCTGCACACGCTCTCCGTCACCGGAGGCGCGGCGCTGGCCGGGCCCCTGGCCGCGGCCGCCGCGGGCTCGCTGACCTGGGGCGAGATCCGGCGGCACCAGCCGCTGATCGCGGCGCATTCGCTGGTGGAGGAGGATCTGGCGGCGATGCACCGGGCGATGGAGAGCACGGTGACGGAGGCGCAGTGGCCCTCGGCCGTCTATGAGACCGAGCGGATCGTGTCCCCTCAGCACACGGACTGGCTGGCCCGCCATCGGGCATGAGGCGGGCGGGAGCGGCTCACGGGCGGATCAGACCGGACTGCCACAGGATCGTGACGGGCTTGCCCAGCTGGCGGGCGTAGCGCACGATGTCCGCCGTTCCCCCGACCCCTCGCGCGGGCTCCCCGTCCCACACGGCCACCAGCCGGTCGCACCGGTCCGCGATATAGGCCCCGGCGGCGTAGTACGCCTCCCCGCTGGAGCGCGCGTACCCCATCCGTACCTCGCGCGTCGCCCGCCTCCGTAGCCGCAGGAACCCCGCCAGCTCACCGGGCTCGGTGAAGTCGTCGGTGTAGTCGCCGCTCGGGATGACCGCCGTCAGTTCCGCCCCGCAGTCCAGCGCGATGTCGGCGAAGAGCTGATCGGCGCCGACCGCGAGACAGGAGAACGCCTCAAGCCCGCCGCCGTGGCCGTTCAGCGCGTCCCGGATCCCGGCGCTGATATGGGGATAGACCTCGGCGGGCAGATGGCGGTGCCCGGTCACCCCGACGCGCAGTACCCGGCCCCCGTTACGCACCCGTTCCCCCGATCGTCCTCAGTAGACCCGCACCCCGTAGGCGCTCAGCGCCTCACCCACCGGCTGGAAGAAGGTGGTGCCGCCGTGGGCGCAGTTCCCCGTACCGCCGGAGGTCAAGCCTACGGCGCGGCTGCCGGAGTAGAGGGGGCCGCCGCTGTCGCCGGACTCGGCGCAGACATTGGCCCTGATCAGGCCGTGGACGACATCGCCGTGGCCGTAGTTGACGGTCACGTTCAGCCCGGTGACCCGGCCGCTGCGCACCCCGGTCGCGGCGCCCCGGCGGGTCACCGGCATCCCGACGCTGGCGGCGGCCACGCCGGTGATGTCCACGGTGCCGACGCCGCCGGGCCGGGGTATGTCCGCGTTGGCGTAGCGGACGAGCCCGAAGTCGTCGCCGGGGAAGCTGGAGCGGACCGTCGGCCCGATGGGGTTCTTGCGGGCGGCGTCCGTGTACCAGGTGGTGGTGGACTGGGTGCAGTGACCGGCCGTCAGAAGGTAGTAGGCGGAGCCGCCCCGGACGTTGAACCCGGCCGAGCAGCGCCAGCCGATGGCGTGCACGGGGTCGCCCCCGGCGAGGAGTTTGGTCAGCACGCCGGGGGTGTGCTCCACATGGATCGCCCCGGCGTGGGGCCCGGCGGCCTTCCGTACCCGGGAGAGCTGGGACGGCGAGACGGTGCCGTCGACGGTGACGACCAGGGTCCGGCTGGAGGTGTCGACATGCCAGGCGGTGCCGGGTACGTCGGCGGCGCGGACGGCCTCGCTCGCGGCGGCCAGCTCGGACGTGCCGTAGCTCCGGGTCTGTTCGGCGTCGGCGACGGGCATCACCGGCGCGGAGAAGACCGTCACCAGACAGAGGGCGGCGGCGAGGCGGGGGTGGCGCAGCGCCACCGCGACGGGGGCCAGGGAGCGCGCCATGACCGCCCAGACCGTTCGGGTCGGGGTGCGCCGGGCGCCCGGCCCCCCGGTCGCGGAACCACAGGTTCCGCCACCAGTCCTCGCGGACGCGGTCCCGGAGGCGGACGCGGTCTCGGTCGCGGTTACGGACGCGATCTGGGACTCGGAGGCGGCGGCGGTCCCGGACGCGGTCACCGGGCGGGGTGTGCGGGCGGCGGCGGGCGCGGGGGGCGGGGACTCCCCCGCCCCTGACGCGGACGGGCCGAGCCGCCTCGCCACCCGGCGTCCGGTCCCTGCCGCCGCCCTGGTGGCCGGAGCGCGCCCGGTCCCCACCCGCCGTGCCGGTCTGTCGGTCCTCACGTGCCCGTTCCTCCCGAGCGGAATCCCTGCTCGGGAGTATTCGGGCCGTCAATAAGGCGCGCAAGGGGGCCTTTCGGCCCCCGGCGTGGGCCACCAGCGCGGCTCACCCGGGACACCAGCCGGGCTGGGGCGGGACCGCCCGTCCGCAGCCGTACGTCCCCGCCGCCGGGTCAGTGCGGGCGGACCGCGCGCTCCCCGGCCGTGACCGGCACGGTCAGGGTGTTCCCGGGCGGCGGGAAGGGACAGATGAAGTGGTCGGCGAAGGCGCACGGCGGGAGCAGGGCGCGGTTGAAGTCGACCGTGACCGCGCCATCGGCCGCCGGTGGCTCCGGGCGCAGGAACCGGAAGCGGTAGCTTGTGCTTCCGCTGGTGGTGTCCGCGAAGACGGCCCAGAGGGAGCCATCGGACTCGACCACCACCTCCAGGGTGTGCTCCTGACCGTCGACGGTGAAGACGATCCGGCCCGAGAGACCGAGCCCGCGCTCCCGCCCGTCGACGTTGGCCACCTGGATGTTCCGGCTCTCCGGATACGCCTCGAACCGGCCCGGCAGCGTCCAGCGCGGATCGTACGGGTCGCTCTCGATGCCCGTGAACGCCCGGCGCGCGGGCGCGGCGGGGTCGAAGTCGCGCACCGCCCACGCCCCCTCGCGGCGCAGGACGACCAGCCTCCGGTCGCCGTACGCGACGCGCGAGCGCGGGATGGGACCGTGGTCGGCGCCGAGCCTGACCGTGCCGCTGACGGGGTCGCCGTCGACGGTGAGCCGCACCTCGCCGCCGTCCGTGGCCGTGAGCCGCGTCTCGTCGTCGGCGGCCGTGAGCACCACCTCGTCACCCTCGGCGGCCCAATGCCCCGGAAGCCCCGGAAGCTGTCCGTCCGGGTGGTCGTCGAGCCAGTGCGTACCGGTGAGCGAGAGCGGCCCGTGGGGCGCGGCGATGGTGGCGAGCCGCTGCTCATGCCACTCCTGCCACGCCTGCTCGGGGGAGCCGTCCGCGCGCTGTGTGTCCGTACTCATGTCTCAACCCTTCCACACCGGCTCGGCGAGCCCGAGATGGGAGCGGAGCGTGGTGCCCTCGTACGCGGTACGGAACGCGCCGCGCTCCTGGAGCAGCGGCACCACCTGGTCGACCACCTCGTCGAGCCCGCCCGGAGTGAGCTGCGGGATCAGGATGAACCCGTCGGCCGCGTCCGCCTGGACGAAGGCGTCCATCGCCTCGGCGACACCCCGCGCGGTACCGACGAAACTCTGGCGCGCGGTCGTCTCGATCACGGTCTCCCGGATGGAGAGCCCCTTCTCCCGCGCCAGCGCCCGCCAGCGGTCGGCGACGGCGCGCGGGTCGCCGACCCGGACCCGCCCCTGGCTGAGGGTGGCGCCGGGATCGGGATCGATCTCCGGCAGCGGCCCGTCCGGATCGTACGAGGAGAGATCGCGGCCCCAGATCTGCTCCAGCGTCAGGAGCGCGGTCTCCGGCGAGACCTGCTGGCGGCGCAGGGCGGCGGCACGCTCCTGGGCCTCGGCGTGGGTGTCCCCGAGGACGACGGTCACCCCCGGCATGATCCTCAGCTCGTCGGACCCGCGGCCGTACGCCGCCAGCCGCCGGTGCAGATCGGCGTGGAAGGCACGGCCCGTCTCCAGGGTGGAGTGCCGGGAGAAGACCACGTCGGCGGAGGCGGCGGCGAACTCCCGGCCCTCCTCGGAGTCCCCGGCCTGGATCACCACGGGGTGCCCCTGGGGCGAGCGGTCCACCGTGAACTCGCCCTCGACCGTGAAGTGGGCGCCGTGGTGCGCGAGGCGGCGCGGTGGGCCGCCGGGGATCCAGGAGTCCCACAGGGAGCGCGCCACCCGCACGAACTCCGTTGCCCTGGAGTAGCGGTCGGCGTGGTCGAGGAAGCCGCCGCGCCGGAAGTTCTCCCCGGTGAAGGCGTCGGAGGTGGTGACCACGTTCCAGGCGGCGCGGCCCCCGCTGAGATGGTCCAGTGTGGCGAGGCGCCGGGCCAGTTCGTACGGCTCGTTGAAGGTGGCGCTGACCGTGGCCGCGAGACCGATCCGGTCCGTGACGGCGGCCAGTGCCGACAGGACCGTCAGGGACTCCGGCCGCCCGGCGACATCGAGATCGTGGATCAGGCCCGCGCGCTCGCGCAGCCGCAGCCCCTCCGCGAGGAAGAAGAAGTCGAACAGCCCGCGCTCGGCGGTCGTGGCCAGATGGTGGAAGGAGGAGAAGTCGATCTGGCTGCCGGAGTGCGGGTCGGACCAGACGGTGGTGCTGTTGACGCCGGGGAAGTGGGCGGCGAGATGGACGCGCTTACGGTGCGGGGCCGTGGCGCGGGCGGTCCTCGTGGTCCTCGGCGCGGTCATGAGCGGCTCCCCGTGGTGGCGTACCGGCTGGCGGGCCGGGCGAGACCCAGGTGCTCACGCAAGGTGCCACCCGGATGGAAGGTGCGGAACAGGCCCCGGTGCTGGAGCAGCGCGACCGTGCCGTTGACGATCCGCTCCAGATCGCGGCCCGGCCGGATCGGGGCGAGATGGAAACCGTCCACCGCCCCGCCCCGGTGCCAGCGGATCAGCAGCTCCGCGAGATCGACCGGGCCTCCGCTGAAGTGCCCGGCCCTCGGGCCCGGCCGCTCCGACAGTCCCGGCTCGGGCGCGGACTCGCTCTCCCCCAGATCGACGACCAGGCTCACCAGCACCCGCAGCGCGGCCGGATCACGGCCGTACGCGGCCGCCTCCGACCGCAGCGCCGACCGCAGCGAGGCCGCCTGCTCCGGTGAGACCGCCCGCAGCAGCACCACATCCGCGTGCCGGGCGGCGGCCCTGCGGCCCCACTCCCCCGTGCCCGCGATATCGACCACCGTCACCGGCCTGCCCTGCGGCGGCCGGGGCACGGTCGACGGCCCCCGGACCGAGAAACCCGACCCGGCGAAGTCGACATGGTGCACCTTGCGCCGGTCCAGGAAGCGGCCCGTGGCCGCGTCCCGGATCTCGGCGCCGTCCTCCCAGCTGTCCCAGAGCCGGGCCACCACATCGGCGACCTCCGCCGCCTCCCGCCACAGCTCCGCGCCGGACGCCGCCGGGCGGCGGCCGAAGAGCCGGGCCTCCGCCTCCGTCGACGACACCTCCACCCGCCAGCCCGCCCGGCCCTGGCTGACCCAGTCCAGCGTGGCCACGGCGGTGGAGACATGGAACGGTTCCGTGTGCGTCGTCGTCACCGTCGGCACCAGCCCGATCCGCTCGGTCGCGGGCGCGACCCGGGCGAGCACGGCGAGCGCGTCGAGACCCGGGCGGGCGAAGGAGTCGCCGAGGGTGACGAAGTCCAGGGCGCCGTGTTCGGCGAGGCGGGCGAGGGTGACGAAGTGGGTGGGGTCGTGTTGGGGCGGACCGTCGAGGGCGACCCCCATGTGCAGCGGACGTGTACCGGACATACAACTCCTCTTCCTTCTCGCTCCATCACTTCCGGACCCGCCCACAGCCCTTGAGGGCACCCCCCGTGCCGGGGCCGCGCCCGCGTGCGC
>NZ_JBHVHF010000242.1:0-12817 GCF_042800315.1 Streptomyces sp. NPDC057638 | reverse complement strand
CCGCGTGTCCGCACACATCTGGCCGCCAGGGGCACCGGGCCCACCGCGCACGTGCGACCGAAGCCGCGCTCCCCGCCACGAACGCCTCAGACCAGCGCGTGGGACGTCCGCCCCGCCGTCTCGTCGATCTCCGTGTGCGCCTTCTCCAGCAGCTGGGAGGCGATGTCCATCAGCGCCCGCGCCCCGGAGATCTCCTCACCCACCCGGAGCTGCTCCGGATCGGACGGATGCCGCTGGGCCAGCCCGTGCCCCCGCACCTCGGTCCCGTCCGCGAGCCGCACCATGGCGGCGGCCCGGGTCCGGTCGCCCTCCTCGTGGAACTCCAGCTCGATGTGCCATCCGACGAGTGTCTGCATGACGGATCACCTCCAGAGGTACGTCTCCAGGGTGCGCCCGGCGCCCGCAGATCACCACTTCCCCGCTCCTCCGCTCACCCAGAGACACATCCCGGCGACAGAGCCGGTACGTCCTCTTCCAGGAGCGTCAGGGCGGAACGGCAACCCCGGCACACCGAGGCCCCACGGGACCACCCCCCACCCGCGCCCCCTCCGGACCCCCCTCACCCACCCGTCGCCGACGACTCTTCGCCTCCTCACCGACCAGCCAGTCCGCACCCACCGCCGGATCCACCCGCCGTCCCCCTGAACCTCAACCACCTGCGGTCCGTGCCCTGTTGGTGGGAGCGCGCGTGGGGCTCGGTCAAGCCAACGGCATTGGTCCAGACCTTGACTGAGCCCCGTCAACACGCTTCAGTGTCTCCACAACCCCCACCACCACGGCGCCCCCGGAGCGAGCACCCCACCACGCCCTCCAGCGGCGGCCGTTGACGCACGGAGGAGACACCGCGTGCTCAAACGACGTCTCACCTCGGTCCTCGTGACCGCCCTCGCCGCCATCGGGCTGGCGGGCGCGACCCTCATCCCCACGGCGGCCCCGGCGGCCGCCACCACCGCCCCCGCCCAGGCCGCGAAGGCAACGGCCGACGAGTGCACCACCGCGCCCAACTGGCGCGCGGGAACCTGGTACACGACTGGCAACGTTGTCAGGTACACGAACGGCCAGTACTACATCGCCGAACACGACAACCCGGGGTACGACCCCACCATCAGCACCTGGTTCTGGAATCCCCACACCTGTAGCGGCGGCGGCAACCCCGGCCCCGGGCCGGGCGGATTCGTCGTCAGCGAGGCTCAGTTCAACCAGATGTTCCCAAGCCGGAACTCCTTCTACACCTACGCCGGACTGAAGGCCGCGCTCAGCTCGTACCCGGCCTTCGCCAACACCGGCAGCGACACCGTGAAGAGGCAGGAGGCCGCCGCCTTCCTCGCCAACGTCAGCCACGAGACCGGCGGACTGGTCCATGTGGTGGAGCAGAATCAGGCCAACTATCCGCACTACTGCGACCGCAGCCAGCCCTACGGCTGCCCGGCCGGACAGGCCGCCTACTACGGCCGCGGCCCGATCCAGCTCAGCTGGAACTTCAACTACAAGGCCGCCGGTGACGCCCTCGGCATCGATCTGCTGAACAACCCCTGGCGGGTGCAGAACGAGTCGGACATCGCCTGGCGCACCGGCCTGTGGTACTGGAACACCCAGCGCGGCCCGGGCACGATGACCGGCCACGCGGCCATGGTCAACCAGGCGGGCTTCGGCCACACCATCCGCTCCATCAACGGCTCCCTGGAGTGCGACGGGCGCAACCCGGCACAGGTCCAGAGCCGGGTGAACAACTACACCCGCTTCGCCGCCATCCTCGCCGTCCCCACCGGGGCCAACCTGTACTGCTGACCCGCCCCGACCCCGTACGCGGGGAAGCACGGCACAGCACGGCATACGGATCGACAACGGAGCACAGCGGCACGACGGCGGCGGACCCGGACCCGCACAAGATCCCGGGTCCGCCGCCCTCGCCCACCCGAGCGCGGCGCGACGGGCTCTACAGCCCGCGCGCCACCTCGGTGGCCCAGTAGGTGAGGATCATCCCCGCCCCGGCCCGCTTGATCCCGGTCAGCGACTCCAGGATCGCCCGCTCCCGGTCGATCCACCCCTTCTCGGCGGCGGCCTCGACCATCGCGTACTCCCCGCTGATCTGGTACGCGGCGACCGGCACGTCCACCGACTCCGCCACCTTCGCCAGCACGTCCAGATAGGGCCCGGCGGGCTTGACCATCACCATGTCCGCGCCCTCCTCCAGATCGAGGGCCAGCTCCCGCAGCGACTCCCGCAGATTCGCCGGGTCCTGCTGGTAGGTCTTGCGGTCCCCGCTGAGCGAGGAGCCCACGGCCTCCCGGAAGGGTCCGTAGAAGGCGGAGGCGTACTTGGCGGTGTAGGCGAGGATGGCGACATCCTCCTTGCCGATGGTGTCCAGGGCGTCCCGGACGACCCCGACCTGGCCGTCCATCATCCCGCTGGGGCCCACGACATGGACCCCGGCGTCGGCCTGGACCTGCGCCATCTCGGCGTACCGCTCCAGCGTGGCGTCGTTGTCCACCCGGCCGTCGGCGTCGAGGACCCCGCAGTGGCCGTGGTCGGTGTACTCGTCGAGACAGAGATCCGACATGATCACCAGATCGTCGCCGACCTCGGCCCGGACATCGCGGATGGCGACCTGGAGGATGCCGTCCGGGTCGGTGCCCGCGCTGCCCAGACCGTCCTTCTTGGCCTCCTCCGGCACCCCGAAGAGCATGATCCCGGCGACCCCGGCCGCACACGCCTCGACGGCGGCCTTCCGCAGGGTGTCCCGGGTGTGCTGGACGACCCCGGGCATCGCGGAGATCGGCGCGGGCTCGCTCAGCCCCTCCCGCACGAAGGCGGGCAGGATCAGGTCCGAGGGGTGCAGCCGGGTCTCGGCGACCATGCGCCGCATCGCGGGGGTGGTCCGCAGCCGCCGGGGGCGCGTACCGGGAAACGCTCCATACACACTCATGGCACCTACGCTACGCCCCGCGCCCCACCGCGCCGCACCGGCCTCGAACGTCATACGGAAGGGCCCGCACCGGCTGAGGAACGCCGTGCGGGCCCTTCGTAGGCGACGCGATGAACTCAGGTGGTCGTCCGGCGGCGACGGCCGCCGGGCCGCCGCTCCGACGGCCGCAGCACATGCTCCCCGGCCTCCACGGCCGCCTCCCGGCGCGCCGCGCCGAACTCGGCCAGCGCCTCGGCCAGCCGGTGCACCGACGGCTCCGGCGAGAGGACGTCGACCCGCAGCCCGTGCTCCTCCGCCGTCTTGGCGGTGGCGGGGCCGATACAGGCGATCACCGTCACGTTGTGCGGCTTCCCGGCGATCCCCACCAGGTTCCGCACGGTGGACGACGAGGTGAACAGCACCGCGTCGAAGCCACCGCCCTTGATCGCCTCACGGGTCTCGGCGGGCGGCGGCGAGGCGCGCACCGTCCGGTAGGCGGTGACGTCGTCCACCTCCCAGCCGAGCTCGATCAGGCCCGCCACCAGGGTCTCGGTGGCGATGTCGGCACGCGGCAGGAAGACCCGGTCGATCGGGTCGAAGACGGGGTCGTACGGCGGCCAGTCCTCCAGCAGACCCGCCGCGGACTGCTCGCCGCTGGGCACCAGATCCGGCTTGACGCCGAAGTCGATCAGGGCCTTCGCGGTCTGCTCGCCGACCGCCGCGACCTTGATCCCGGCGAAGGCGCGCGCGTCGAGCCCGTACTCCTCGAACTTCTCCCGCACCGCCTTGACCGCGTTGACCGAGGTGAAGGCGATCCACTCATAGCGCCCGGTGACCAGGCCCTTGACCGCCCGCTCCATCTGCTGCGGGGTGCGCGGCGGCTCGACGGCGATGGTCGGCACCTCATGCGGTACCGCACCGTACGAACGGAGCTGGTCGGAGAGCGAGGCGGCCTGCTCCTTGGTGCGCGGCACCAGCACCCGCCAGCCGAAGAGCGGCTTGGACTCGAACCAGGCGAGCTGGTCCCGCTGGGCCGCGGCGCTGCGCTCCCCGACCACGGCTATCACCGGCCGGTGCCCGTCCGGCGACGGCAGCACCTTGCCCTGCTTGAAGGTCTGGGCGATGGTCCCGAGCGTCGCGGTCCAGGTGCGCTGGCGGGTGGTGGTCCCGCCGACGGTGACGGTGAGCGGGGTGTCGGGCTTGCGGCCCGCGGACACCAGTTCACCCGCGGCGGTGGCGACGGCGTCCAGCGTGGTGGAGACCACGACGGTGCAGTCGCTGCTGCCGACCTCGGTCCAGCAGCGCTCGCTGGCGCTGACCGCGTCCACGAACCGTACGTCCGTGCCCTGGGCGTCGCGCAGCGGCACTCCGGCGTAGGCGGGCACCCCGACGGCGGTGGCGATACCGGGCACGACCTCGAAGGGAATCCCCTCCGCCGCGCACACCAGCATCTCCTGCCCGGCGTCGGCGTCGAGCCCGGGATCGCCGGTCACCGCGCGAACGACCCGCTTGCCGCCCCGCGCCGCCTCCATGACAAGATTGAGCGCATCCCTGAGTACGGGGATTCCGGCGGTTGTTGACGCCTCGTCAACAACGGTCAGCTCCGGCGTGCTGACGCTCGCCCGCGCATGGCCGCGTACGACATCGAGTACCTCGGGCTCGGCGATCAGTACGTCGGCTCCCGCGAGCGCCTCGACGGCACGCAGGGTCAGCAGCCCAGGGTCGCCGGGTCCGGCGCCGAGGAAAGTGACGTGCCCGTGTGCCGAGAACGCCGAGGACGGGTTGGTGGTGGGGCTCAATGTGCTCGCTCCCCCATAAGACCGGCCGCACCCTTGGCGAGCATCTCGGACGCGAGTTCGCGACCGAGCGCGATGGCGTCGCCGTGCGACATGGGTACGGGTCCGGTGGTGGACAGCGCCACCAGCGTGGAGCCGTCGGTGGTCCCGACGACGCCCCGCAGGCGCATTTCAGTGACAACCTGCCCGTCGCCCAACAGGTCGGCCAGCGCACCCACGGGTGCGGAGCAGCCGGCCTCCAGGGCGGCGAGCAGAGAACGCTCGGCCGTCACGGCGACCCGGGTCGCCGGGTCGTCGAGTTCGGCGAGGCGAGCGGCGAGTTCCGCGTTATCCGCGGCGCACTCGACCGCCAGGGCCCCCTGGCCGGGGGCGGGCAGCACGGAGTCCACCGACAGGAAGTCGGTGATCTCCTCGGACCTGCCGATACGGTTCAGCCCCGCGGCGGCCAGGACCACCGCGTCGAGCTCCCCGCTGCGTACATATCCGATCCGGGTGTCGACATTGCCCCGGATCGGCACAGTCTCTATATGGGTGTGGTGCGCCCGCGCGTACGCGTTGAGCTGCGCCATCCGGCGCGGCGAGCCGGTACCGACCCGGGCGCCCGCGGGCAGCTCCGCGAAGGTCAGCCCATCGCGCGCCACCAGCACGTCCCGCGGGTCCTCCCGCGGCGGCACGGCCGCCAGCAGCAGCTCGTCGGGCTGTGTGGTGGGAAGGTCCTTCAGCGAGTGAACGGCCAGGTCCACCTCGCCCGAGACCAGCGCCTCCCGCAGCGCGGCGACGAACACGCCGGTCCCGCCGATCTGCGCCAGATGCTCCCGGGAGACATCCCCGTACGTGGTGATCTCCACCAGCTCGACGGCGCGCCCGGTCACCCGCTCGACCTCCCGGGCGATCTGCCCGGACTGGGCCATGGCGAGCTTGCTCCGCCGTGTCCCGAGCCTCAGTGCCCTCTCGGTCATACTCGCCCTCGGTTCTTGACGTCAGTGTCACTGTCACTCAGATCGGCCCGGCTGACGGAGGCGACCGTCTCCGGGTCGAGATCGAACAAGGTCCTCAGCGCGTCCGCGTACCCGGCGCCACCCGGCTCGCTCGCCAGCTGCTTCACCCGCACGGTCGGCGCGTGCAGCAGCTTGTCGACGACACGGCGCACGGTCTGCGCCACCTCGGCGCGCTGCTTCTCGTCCAGGGTGGGCAGCCGCCCGTCCAGCCGGGCGATCTCCCCGGCGACCACACCGGCGGCCATGGCGCGCAGCGCGACCACGGTCGGGGTGATCCGGGCCGCCCGCTGCGCCGCCCCGAAGGCGGCCACCTCATCGGAGACGATCTGGCGCACCTGGTCCACATCGGCGGCCATGGGCGCGTCGGCGGACGCCTCCGCGAGGGACTCGATGTCGACCAGCCGCACCCCGGCGAGCCGGTGGACCGCGTGGTCGATGTCCCGGGGCATCGCCAGGTCGAGCAGGGCCAGCGCCACCGGCTCCCGTCCGCCCGCCGCCACGGCGGGGGCAGTGCGCAAGGGGCGGGCCGTGGTGGCGTTCTCCACCCAGGTGCCGTGCAGCGCGAGGTCTTCGGCGAGCTCCTCGGCGGGCCGCTCATGAGGCAGGCCGACGGGGCAGACGTCCTCGGCGGTGCGCGCGGCCGGGACCTCACCGTGTTCGGCGGGGCCGACCGCGAGGTCCTGGACCCGCCCGTCCCGGGCGGCGGTCGCGGCGAGCCGCGCCACCAGGCTGCCGTCGGGGGCCCGCAGCCGCTGGGTGCGGTCGGCGGGCGCGTCCTCGGCGGGGGTCCCGGCGATCACCCGTCCGGCCAGCGCCTCGGCGACGGCGTCGGCGTTGAGTACCAGGCCCGTCGCCCCCGTACAGGAGACGACGACGTCGGCACGTGTCAGCTCGGCGGGCACCTCGTCCATGGCGACGGCCCGGGCCCGGGCGCCCGTCCCGGACAGCACGGCGGCCAGCCGGGTCGCGCGCTCCAGCGTGCGGTTGGCGATGACCAGTTCGCCCACAGCGAGGCGGCCCAGTGTGGTCGCCGCGAGCGAGGACATGGATCCCGCCCCGATGACCAGGGCCCGCTTGCCCGCGGCCCACTGCTCCACGTCCCGGCCCTGGGCGAGCTGCTCCAGGCCGAAGGTGACCAGCGACTGGCCGGCCTGGTCGATCCCGGTCTCGCTGTGGGCCCGCTTGCCCACCCGCAGCGCCTGCTGGAAGAGGTCGTTGAGCAGCCGCCCGGCGGAGTGCGACTCCTGCCCGCGGGCCAGGGCGTCCTTGATCTGGCCGAGGATCTGCCCCTCGCCCACGACCATCGAGTCCAGTCCGCACGCCACCGAGAAGAGGTGGTGGACGGCACGGTCCTCGTAGTGGACATAGAGGTAGGGGGTGAGCTCCTCCAGCCCCACACCGCTGTGCTGGGCCAGCAGCGTGGACAGCTCGGCGACCCCGGCGTGGAACTTGTCCACGTCGGCGTAGAGCTCGATGCGGTTGCAGGTGGCGAGGACCGCGGCCTCGGCGGTGGGCTCGGCGGCCAGGGTGTCCTGGACCAGCTTGGCCTGCGCGTCCACCGAGAGCGACGCCCGCTCCAGCACGCTCACGGGCGCGCTGCGGTGGCTCAGTCCGACGACGAGAAGACTCATACCGGCATCACCGCGGGCATGTCCCCGTCGGGCCCCTTGCGGCCACCGGGCTCACCCTCGGCCTTGCGCTGTTCGTGGAAGGCGAGGATCTGGAGCTCGATCGACAGATCGACCTTGCGCACATCGACCCCGTCGGGCACGGAGAGCACGGTGGGCGCGAAGTTCAGGATGGAGGTCACCCCGGCGGCGACCAGCCGGTCGCAGACCTGCTGGGCGGCACCGGCGGGCGTGGCGATGACGCCGATCGACACCCCGTTGTCGCTGATGATCTGCTCCAGCTCGTCGGTGTGCTGGACGGCGATCCCGGCGACGGGCTTGCCCGCCATCGCGGGGTCCGCGTCGATCAGCGCGGCGACCCGGAAACCACGGGAGGCGAAGCCCCCGTAGTTGGCCAGCGCGGCACCGAGGTTGCCGATACCGACGATCACCACGGGCCAGTCCTGGGTGAGCCCCAGCTCACGGGAGATCTGGTAGACGAGGTACTCCACGTCGTACCCCACCCCGCGCGTCCCATAGGAACCGAGGTACGAGAAGTCCTTCCGCAACTTGGCGGAGTTCACCCCGGCGGCGGCCGCCAGCTCCTCGGAGGAGACCGTCGGCACGGACCGCTCCGAGAGCGCGGTCAGCGCCCGCAGGTACAGCGGAAGCCGGGCGACGGTGGCCTCGGGGATTCCTCGGCTACGGGTCGCCGGTCGGTGATTTCGGCCAGTTGCCACGGTGCTCCTGCGGGATGAGCGAGGCTCTAGGCGGCCGTGTGTCCCAAGACCGCCCCGTCCACAGCAGGCTAAGTCTTTGTGAACGCGTGCACAAAGATGGTGTCCGTTTTGTCCACGTAAAGTGATCGGGGTCACGCGCTTTGATCGCGCCAGGACGGAACCGCGCACCGCGCTGACCCGTTTTGGATCTGAAGGGGGCACAGCAGCAATCACTCCTTCATCTGTCACCCCCGAGGCCGCTCCACTGTGCCCTGCCGCCATCGGGTCCCGATAGAGCCATGACAACTTTCGCCCCGCCCGGCACCAGCGCCCCTCGGGTGCCCGCACGCCGCGACCGGCCCCCGGACGGCGCGGCCGGGGCCGATCCCCACCCAGGAACACGTGACCCGACGGCCCCGGGCTCACCCCTCCAGCGCCCGCCGCAGCCGTTCCGGATCCACCCGCCAGAAGGTGTGCTGCTCGCCGTCGACCAGGACCACCGGGATCTGCTCCCAGTAGGCCCGGTGCAGCTCCTCGTCCCGCGTGATGTCCTTCTCCTCCCAGCGCGCCCCGGTCCGGCCGCAGACCTCCTCGACGACGGCCCGCGCGTCATCGCAGAGATGACACCCCGGCTTGCCGATGAGCGTGACCACCCGCTCCCCCGCCGTACCGCCCCCACCGCTCTTGCCCTTGCCGCGTCGCCACACTGGACTCATGGGCCCATTGTCGACCTCCCCCAGCCTTCGGCCGGGGGTACCCCCACCCCAGCCTTCGGCCGGGGGTACCCCCACCCCAGCCTTCGGTCGGCGCGCCCCATCGCCGCCGCTCCGGCCGTACGGAGACCGCCATCGGTGCCGACAGCGGCCCTGAGGCACCTCTCCGCTGGCTCACCCAGGGGCAGCCACCCCCCTGAGCCCGGCACCCCCGGTATCCCCAGCCTCCCCGGGCGGGGATGCCCCGGCCGCAGGCCCCCGGCGCTCCCGGGATGAGAGACCGCCCACATTCCGCTTGACCGCCGTCGCGCCCAGCAGGGCGGTCACCGCCCGTTCACCCGTACCGCGCCCGGGCGCGGCGGGAAGTTCCGAACAGACTGGCTATGCTCGCCCCATGGCCGCTCTGGGATGGCTCACCCCCCGTAGGCGCACCGCCACCGCACGCAGCGTACTCGCAGGCGAGGCGGCGGCCGAGGCAGCGCGCAAGACCTCACAGCGACTCGAACAGGTCGCCGCCACCGAGCCCGCCGAGACCGCCCTCCCCATGACCCCTTCCGGCGCGCCTCCTTTTCCCGTACCTCCTTTTCCCGTACCTCCTTTTCCCGTGCCCGGGGATGACCGCGCCGCCGCCTTCTTCGATCTCGACAACACCGTCATGCAGGGTGCGGCCCTCTTCCACTTCGGCCGTGGCCTGTACAAGCGCAAGTTCTTCCACCGGGGCGATCTGGCCCGGTTCGCCTGGCAGCAGACCTGGTTCCGGCTCGCCGGCGTCGAGGACCCCGACCATATGCAGGACGTCCGCGAGTCCGCCCTGTCGATCGTCAAGGGCCACCGCGTCTCCGAACTGATGAGCATCGGCGAGGAGATCTACGACGAGTACCTGGCCGACCGCATCTGGCCGGGCACCCGCGCCCTGGCCCAGGCCCACCTCGACGCGGGCCAGAAGGTCTGGCTGGTCACGGCGGCCCCGGTGGAGACCGCCACGATCATCGCCCGCAGGCTCGGGCTGACCGGCGCGCTCGGCACGGTCGCCGAGTCCGTCGACGGCGTCTACACCGGCAAGCTGGTCGGCGAGCCGCTGCACGGCCCGGCCAAGGCCGAGGCGGTGCGCGCCCTGGCGGCGGCCGAGGGTCTCGACCTCTCCCGCTGCGCCGCTTACAGCGACTCGCACAACGACATCCCGATGCTGACGCTGGTGGGCCACCCCTACGCCATCAACCCGGACACCAAGCTCCGCAAGCACGCCCGCGCCCACGACTGGCGGCTGCGTGACTACCGCACCGGCCGCAAGGCCGCCAAGGTCGGCATCCCCGCCGCCGCGGGCGTCGGCGCCCTCGCGGGGGGCACGGCCGCGGCCGTCGCCCTCCACCGCCGTCGCCGCTGAACCGTTTCCGCCCCGTCCCTCGCGCCGCGCTACCGACGCGCAACACCCCCGGGGACGACACCCCGCGCCCCGACGCGCCCCGCCACCGGCCCGCAACACACCCACCGCGGTCCCGCGCGTCGCTATGATCACCCCGAGCCGCGCCCTCTTCCACCGCACCCGCCCCACGCGTGCCACCCAGACGGAAGATGCTGCTCCATCGGGCCTCCGGCTCCCTCGAAGAGTCAGATCGCGATCGAATTCGGTCACCAACCGATCGCAACCCCTTACCCAACCCGTCGCCGGACCAGAACAGAAGCGACGTAATCGATGATTTGAGCAACTGGGCGTAGCACTGCCTGTACGAAGCGTTATTCTCCTCAGACGCATACGGGAACCCACCAGTCGCCACGACGGGTGAACCATCCCGCACTGCACGTGTTGGAAGCTCTGCCTCTGGGAGTCCCGTGTACCCACACGTCGGGGTTGACGCCTCGGGCCTGGCTACGCTCCGCGCGGCGGTCCTCGACCACTTGCGCGGTTTTGTCCCCACCGCGTACGCCGTCCCCGCCCTCGCCCTGCCCCGCCTCGCCGCCAGCGGACCCGCCGCGCCCTGCTACGCCCTGGCCGACGGCCGGGCCGCGGTCGGCAGACGGGGCGGCCGCAGCGGCTCAGGCGCCGCGGCCACCGCGCGCCGACCAACCGCTGACAGCGACAGCGCCCGCATGATGGAGCTGGTCGAACGCGCCCAGGCCGGTGAGGCCGACGCCTTCGGCCGCCTCTACGACCAGTACAGCGACACGGTCTACCGCTATATCTACTACCGCGTCGGCGGGAAGGCGACGGCGGAGGACCTCACCAGCGAGACGTTCCTGCGCGCCCTGCGCCGCATCTCCACCTTCACCTGGCAGGGGCGCGACTTCGGGGCCTGGCTGGTGACCATCGCCCGCAACCTGGTCGCCGATCACTTCAAGTCCAGCCGCTTCCGCCTCGAGGTGACCACCGGGGAGATGCTCGACGCGAACGAGGTCGAGCGCAGCCCCGAGGACTCGGTCCTGGAGTCACTGTCCAACGCCGCCCTCCTGGAAGCGGTGCGCAAGCTCAACCCCCAGCAGCAGGAGTGCGTGACCCTGCGCTTCCTCCAGGGGCTCTCGGTGGCGGAGACCGCCCGGGTGATGGGCAAGAACGAGGGAGCGATCAAGACCCTCCAGTACCGCGCCGTCCGCACCCTGGCCCGGCTCCTCCCGGACGATGCCCGCTGATCTCCCCGACCACCCTCAACTCACCATCGGTGACGCCTCGATGACGCACTGGTCCGATCATCCGCCGCGCGTAACCCAAGTGCCGACACACTCGTTGTGCGGGATGCAGGCTCCCTGTGGTCACACCCTGCCCGCAGCCGTTCACCCCATCGAGCGGACGCGCTCAAGGTGTGCAACCTTTTCGACGCCCAGGGGAGTCGATCGTCATGACGAGAGGAGGTGCCGCCAGTGATCGCGAACGTATCGGCGCACCGGCGGGCGAACGCCTTCGCCCGCGCCGTGGAGGACCAGGCGGCCGGACAGCCGGATGACGCGGTCGAACCGACCGGACAGCGAGAGCTGCTGGCGCTGGCCGCCGAGCTCAGCGCGATGCCGAGACCGCAGCTCGACCCCGAGGTCAAGGTGGTCCAGCGCGCACAGCTGGTAGCCGCCATGGAGGCCATGTTCCAGGAGGCCACCGCCGGAGGGAACGCTCCGGCCGGCCCCTTGGTCCCCGAGCAGCGCAAGGGGGGCCGTGGCGTCCACCGCGCCTCCCGGCTCCGACGGCTGCGGCCCCGCTCCCGCTGGTCCAAGGGGCTCGCCGCGGGCGGTCTGACCGTCGGTGTCGCGGCGGGGGCGTTCACCGGTGTCGCGGCCGCCAGCTCGGACGCGCTCCCCGGCGACACGCTCTACGGGCTGAAGCGGGGCATGGAGGACATCCGGCTGGGCATGGCCGACGGTGACTCCGACCGGGGCGAGCTCTATCTGGACCAGGCGTCCACCCGGCTCAGCGAGGCCCGCAGACTGATGGAGCGCGGCCGGGCCGGGGCCCTCGACCACGAGTCGCTCGGCGAGGTCCGCCGGGCGCTGAAGGGCATGCACCACGACGCGGTGCAGGGCCACCGGCTGCTCCACGAGGCCCATCAGCGGGACGGCTCACTGGGCCCCCTGCAGAAGCTGGACTCGTTCTCCCGCGCCCATCGCGACGCGTGGAACGGGCTGCGGAACAAGCTCCCCGCCCAGCTCACGGACGTGGGCAACGAGGTCAACGAGGTCTTCGACGCCATAGACCAAGAGGTCGAGCCGCTGCAGTCGCTCCTGCCCCGCCCGCCGGAGCAGAGCCGGGGCGACTCCCAGCGGCCGGGGGCCACACCAGGCTCCCGGGGCGGTGCCACGACGCCCAGTGGGGAGACTCCCTCGTCATCGGCGGGATCGCCCGACTTCCCGAGCGGTTCGGCGAGCGACCCCCGCCCCTCGGGATCGGCCTCCAGCCCCACCGAGGGCCTGCTGGGAGACGGCGGACTGCTGGACCCACCCGGCTCCTCCTCGCCGCCCTCGGGCAAGAACTCCCCGTCCACACCGCCGGATGTCACCCTCCCGCCGCTGCTCCCCGGTCTGCTGCCCGGTCTGGGGCTGCACTCCGAGGAGGAAGGCGGCTGACGGTTCCCCGATGCCGGTGGGCCCGGGGCACATGC
>NZ_JBHVHF010000241.1:0-12822 GCF_042800315.1 Streptomyces sp. NPDC057638 | reverse complement strand
GGCCGGGGGCGGTGCGGGGAGGGTACGAGGGGGCCGGGCCCGTCTCCGTACGCCGTCACACGGTGGAGAGCCAGAGGCGGCGGCAGGCGAGGACGGTGGCGGTGGCCAGCAGGGCGTTGCGCAGCAGGAGCACCAGACAGCCGACGGCGGAGCCGCTGATCACCTCGTCGTAGAGGAGGGGGAAGGCCAGGGCGCTGAGGGCGGCGGCCGGGACCATCAGCAGGGCGACGGGGCGCTGGCAGGTGTGGCGCGAGGTCAGACAGACGGCGGCGAGGCCGAGCAGCCAGATCAGATACTGCGGACTGATCACCCGGCTGGTGACGGTGAAGAGCAGCAGGGCGGTGAAGGCGGCGTCCAAGGGGGTCGCCGGGCTCCAGCGGCGCGCGCGGATCCGCCAGTAGCCCAGCCAGCACAGGGCGGCGGCGGAGAGCACCAGCGAGAGCCGGGCGACGGCGGTGACATGGGGGCCGAGGACCTCGAAGGCGCCGTACTGGAAGCCGACCTCACCGCTCCAGCCGAGCTGGCGGGCGAACTGGAGGACGCTGCCGCCAAGTGACTCGATCTGAACACCTCGGGAGCGTTGCTGTTCGAGAAAGCTCAAGGTGTGACGGAAGCCGATCGTCACGGTGGTCAGCAGGACGACGGCGGAGGCGGCGGCCGAGAACCAGACGATCCGGGTCACCCGGCCGCGCGGGGTGCCCAGGAGGGTGAGGACCGGCCAGACCTTGAGCGTGGCGCCGATGGCGGCGAGCGCGCCCGCGAGATGCGGGCGGCCGCGGAGGGCCAGCAGAGCGAGGACGGCCACGGCGGTGACCGGGAGGTCATAGCGGGCGAACGGCAGATTGAGCAGCAGCGGCAGCGCGCCCACCCAGAGCCAGGCGCCCCGGATGCCCGCGCGCGCCAGGGCGAGGGTGATGACCGCGTCGCAGAGCAGCAGCAGGACGACGAAGGCCTGGAAGTAGGTCAGCCAGGGCAGCAGGGCGGGGGCGAGGAAGACGGAGGCGGCCCCCGGCGGGTACTGCCAGGTGGCGTCGCCGACGGGGAAGGAGCCCTCGATGAGCCGCTCGTACCAGCTCCGGTAGAGCGCGTGGACCTCTCCGGCGACGGCGGCGTCACCGAGCTGGTCCACCAGGAGGAGGGCGAGCATGCCCAGACGGGTGACGGTCCAGACGGCCGCCAAGGCGACGGCATGCCCGCGCCCGTCCCGGCCACCGGTGGGGGAGTCCACCGCGGAGAGATGGTGCGCGGGCGGAAGCGGGGTGATCCGATGAGACGCCATCGGCTGGTACTTTAACCATTTTTATGGCGATTTAGTCCTCGGTTGATCCTGGAGTGCCGCTCCTCCATCCACGTTCGCCGGTCCCTGCTGGGCTTCTGTGTCAGGTGCCGGGCCAGGCCCTGGGCCGGGGCGGGGATCCGGGGTCATGCGGGAAGTCCAGCAACTGACGGAAGCGGTTGTTGCTGGCGGCCGCGCCCTTCTCGCCGACCGCGGCCGTCCACTGGCGGCAGACGACGTTCACGAAGACCTCCACGCTCCTGGGGTCGGCGCGGCGCCAGTGCGGAAAGCCGGAGAGCCAGGCCAGCGCGGAGTCCGGGCTCTGGCCGCACTCCATCAGCCGGACGGCGGTGTAGGCGGGATCGATCCAGGCCGGGCCGATCGCGGGCATCGCCCAGTCGATGACGTAGGCGGTGCCGCCGTGGTGCCCGATCATGATGTTGTGTGGGTTGGTGTCGGTATGGAGGAGATGGCCCCCGGTCAGCCGGTCCGCCTCGCCTGGTTTCAGATAGGCGCCGAAGCGCTGGGCGAAGCGGGGGAGAGCGGCCTGATCAGGCGTCCGCAGCCGGTGCATCCGCCGCAGTGCGAGACCGACCGCCGCGAGATCGCCGCTCTGGGGGCCCAGGTCCGCGTGACGGCCCTCGATCAGGATGAAGGCGAGACAGAACCAGCCGCCCGCGTGGCAACTGTGGCGGATGGTGGGGCCCACGCCCCGGACCGTCCGGTTGAGCAGGACCTCCCAGCGGAGGGCCGTGGTGCCCGCGGTGTCGTCGTCACGGACGCCCTTCAGGAAGAGGCGGCCGTTGCGCGTGGTGGTGATGATCAGGGCGGTGGAGGAGTTGAGCCCTGCGCCGACCCGTTCGGTGGCGGTCACCGTCCCCGTACGGTCCTCGATGGCCCGACGGAGTTCCCGGGGGAGTTCTTCCCAGCCGACGCGTGACATGCCTTCCTCCCGTGCGGGCCGCCCAGGGGGTCAGGGGGTGCCTGACGGGGCGAGCCCCCTGACCATCGAGAGGATCACTCTTGCGTGGTGCCGCACTTCCGGCAACGCTGCTTTCCGCTCCATTGCGTCCATTCGTGGTCGCATTCACTCAGAATCCACGGCGTCATGACCGTTCCCTTTCGTGTGGTGCGTGAGGGGAGCCTCTCGCGTGATGGTGCCCGGCCGGGAACGCGTTTCCGCGTCCAGGGAGGGTGGTGAAGCCGGGCGCGAGGGCGACTGGAAGCGGGCGGGGGCGAACATCCACCGGAAGTGTGCCGGGCGCGGGGGTGGCGAGCGCCCCGGCCGGGTGGCGGTGGCGGGGTGCGGGAACGCCCCCGGCGGGCGGCGAGTTCCAGCGGGTGCTCGGGGTCATGGGCGGGACGGCCGGGGCGGGCGCGGCCGACCTGGCCGCGCCCGCCGTGACCCGCGCTGTCTGACCGTACTCAGCCAGCCAGCCAGCCAGGCAGGCAGCCCTGTCCCCCCGGCCCTGCCCGACCCGACCCGCGCCGGCCCAAGCTGCCCGATCCTGTCCACCCGGGCCCAAGCCGCCCCGGCCCGCTCCTGCCCGCTCCCGCCCGGCCTGACCCGCTCCTGCCCGCTCCCGCCCGGCCCGCGCTACTTGACCGCGCCCGCCATCACGCCCGAGACGAACTGCCGCTGGAAGGCGAAGAAGACCGCCAGCGGGATGACCATCGAGAGGAACGCCCCCGAGGCCAGGACGTCGATGTTGTTGCCGAACTGGCGGACCTGGCGCTGGAGGGCGACCGTGATCGGGGCGCTCTCGGAGTCGGCGAAGATCAGGGCGATCAGCATGTCGTTCCAGACCCACAGGAACTGGAAGATCCCCAGGGAGGCGATGGCGGGGGCGCCCAGGGGCAGGACCACCCGGGCGAAGAGCCGCAGTTCGCCCGCGCCGTCGAGCCGGGCGGCCTCCAGTAGCTCGCGCGGGATCTGTGCGAAGAAGTTCCGCAGCAGGAAGATCGCGAACGGCAGTCCGAAGGCGACATGGAAGAGGACGACCCCGAGCGTGGTCTCGAAGATCCCGAGGGTGCCGAAGAGCCGGGAGACCGGGACCAGCGCCACTTGCACCGGCACCACCAGCAGCCCCACGACCCCCATGAACCACCAGTCACGGCCCGGGAAATCCATCCAGGCGAAGGCGTACGCCGCCAGCGCCCCGATCCCCACCACCAGCACGGTGGAGGGAACGGTGATCAGCACGCTGGACCAGAGGGAGTCGGTGACGGCCTCGTTCCGCAGCAGCCGGGAGTAGTTCTCGGTGGTGAGCTGGGCCGGTGCCGTGAAGACCTCCCACCAGCCGCTGGCGGCGATGTCCGCCGGGTCGCGCAGGGAGGAGACCAGCAGTCCGAAGGTCGGCATCAGCCAGAAGAGGCCGACCACGATCAGGAAGACACGGGCCACTCCGCCGCCGAGCCGGGCGGCGACCCGGGCCGGGAGCGAGCGCCGGGGCTGAGGCGACTCCTGAGGCGGACGCTGGGCGCGCATGGCCGGGCCCGCCGGATCCGTCGTGGTCATCGGCGGCTCTCCCTTCGCAGTCGCCGGAGGTTGAAGAACATCACGGGAAGCACCAGCAACAGCAGCAGCACCGCGATGGCGCTGCCCACCCCGAGATGGGTGTCCGTCCCGAAGGACGAGCGGTAGAGCTGGAGCGCCAGGACGTTGGCGTCGTCCTGGGCCGAGCCCGGCGCGATGACGAAGACCAGGTCGAAGATCTTCAGTACGTTGATCATCAGCGTGACCAGGACGACGGCGAGGACCGGCGCGAGCAGGGGGACGGTCACCCGGCGGAAGACCTGCCACTCGTTGGCGCCGTCCATCCGGGCCGCCTCCAGCAGCTCCCGGGGCACACTCGCCAGTCCCGCCGCGATCAGCACCATGGCGAAACCGGCCCACATCCAGACGTAGCTTCCGATGATGGCGGGGGTGACCAGGGTGGGGCCGAGCCACTCGACACCGTTGTAGGGCTCACGGAAGTTCTCCGGCGGCAGCCGCAGCCGGGATCCCTCGGCGGCGGCGGGCAGCGAGAAGGTGCCGTCGGCGCGGGCGCGCGTGGTGGCGACGACCTCGCCGTCCTTGACCGCCTCCACCATGATGCCCTTGAGTCCCAGCTCCTCGGGGTCGACCACATTGGGCCTGCCGCCGCCACCCCGGGTGAAGTCCAGCCAGGCGGTGCCGGTGATCGACTCCCCGTCGGCCCGGGCGGGCCGGGCGGGGGCGGCGTCACCGGGCATCTGGTCCGGCGCGACCCCGACCAGCGGCAGCAGCACCGGTGTCCGGGCGCTCACCGGCTCCTTGGTCAGGAAGGAGCCGCCCCCGCCCGCCGTCAGCGGATGGAACGCCAGCGGATGGGCCTTGGGGAAGCTCGCCGACTCGGTGAACGTGTCGTGGACCCCCACCCAGACCGCGTTGGCGACCCCGCGCTCCGGATCCTGTTCGTAGACCAGCCGGAAGATGATCCCCGCCGCCAGCATGGAGATCGCCATCGGCATGAAGACGACCAGCTTGAAGGCGGTGCCCCAGCGGACCCGCTCGGTCAGGACCGCGAAGATCAGCCCGAGGACGGTGGCCACGCTCGGCGCCAGCACCACCCAGATGGCGTTGTTCTTGACGGCCGTGAGGATGGCGTCGTCGGTGAAGATCTCCCCGTAGTTGGCCAGCCCGGCGAAGCCGGAGCCCGCGCGGTCGAAGAAGGAGCGGTAGACCGAGTAGCCGATCGGATAGACCACGAGCGCGCCGAGCAGCGCCAGCGCGGGCAGCAGGAACGCCGCCGCGAGCGCGAGCCGGGTGCCCGTCACGCTCCTGACCCCGGCGGCGCGCGGGCGCCCGCCGGGGGGACCCGGACGGGCCGGGCTCCCCTGGGTCGCGGTGGTGGACATCGCTCAGCCCCGGTAGGCCTTGGCCGCGTCGGCCTCCAGCGTCCGCTGGGTGCCCTTGATGTCCTTCGGGTTCTTCAGGAAGTCCTGGAGCGTCTTCCAGAACCCCTTGCCGGGTGAGCCGCCGAACGACTGCGGCATCTGGTCGGACATATCGAACCGGAAGCCGTCGCCCGAGTCGATCAGCGCCTTGGCGATGTCCCGCTGGACGTCATTGGGGTAAGCGGCGAGGTCCAGCGCCTTGTTGGGCGAGAGGAAGCCGCCCGCCGCCGCCTGGATCCGGGCCGCGTCCGGGGAGGCGAGGAAGGTCAGCAGCGCCTGGGCGCCCTTGCTGTCCTTGAGCGCCACGGCCGCGTCGCCGCCCGTCACCACCGGGGGCTGGGCACCGACGGCGGGGAAGGGGAACACCTTCGCGTCGGTACCGATCGTGGCGTCGGTCTGCGCGATGTTCACGGTCACGAAGTCGCCCTCGAAGACCATCGCGCCCTTGGGCTGGGCGCCGCCGGTGAAGGTTTGGGTCACGGAGGCCGGGAACTCGGTCTGGAGCGCGCCGCTCGCCCCGCCCGCGATCAGCCGGGGCTTGCCGAACAGTTCGGCCAGCGTGGTCAGGGCCGCCGTCACGGAGGCGTCGGTCCACTTGAGGGTGTGCTGGGCGAGCTGGTCGTACTTCTCCGGGCCCGCCTGCGAGAGATAGATGTTCTCGAACCAGTCGGTGAGGGTCCAGCCGTCCGCGCCCGCCACCGAGACCGGGGTGACGCCCGAGGCCGAGATGGTCTCGGCGGTGGTGAGGAACTCCTTCCAGGTGGTCGGCTCCTTCGCCCCCGCGTTCTCGAAGGCGGCGCTGTTGTACCAGATCAGGGACTTGTTGGCGGCCTTGTAGTAGATGCCGTACTGCACGTCCTTGACCTGGCCGATCCGCTGCCAGCCGGGGGAGTAGTTCTTCGCCAGCTCGGCCTGGGCCTCCGGGCCCACCGGCTTGGCCCAGCCGCGCTGGACCGCCTGCTGGATGGCGCCGGGCTGCGGCAGCAGTGCCACATCGGGCGGGGCGCCGCCCGCGATCTTCGTGCCGAGGAAGTCGATGATGGGGTCCTGAGCCGGGACGAAGGTGACCGTGGCGCCCGTCCGCTTCTCGAACTCGTCGAGGACCTTGACGAAGTTCTCCTGCTCGGGACCGCTCCAGACCGCCGCGACCTGGATTTTCTCGCCGTTGAGCCGGGGCAGGCTCAGGGTGGGGGCGGAGCCGCTCCCCTTCGCCCCGGACGGCGTGTCATCGCCGCCGTCGTCGCCGCCCCCGCACCCGGTGAGCGCGAGCGCGCCGACCGCGAGCAGGGCGACCGCCAGCCGCCCGCGCGGCCGCGCCCCGCGTCGCCGTCCGCCGGGGTCGCCCGGCCGTCCCATCCCAACCGTCCTGCCGGTACGAAGAGTTGTGCGCATCTCTGCCCCGTCTCCTTCGTGCGCTGACCCGTTGACGGTCAGGTCTACGCCTGGCCTAAAGGGGCCGCAATAGCGCGCGGGCCACCCGGGAGCCTTTCGTGATCCCTCCGTGACGGCCCGTCAACACGGTGGTGGATCCCAGGTGTACGGGGATACCAGGGCCGTCAGGGATACGGGAGCGCCGGTGGCGCCGGGATCGCCATGGACGTACGGGGGTGAGCGAGGCCGTCAGCGGGGGCGGAGGCGTACGGGAGTGAGCGAGGCCATCAGAAGCGGCAGGGGCGTGCGTGAGTGAGGGCAGGCATCAGGCGGTGGCTGCGGTGGGCGAGGGCGAGCCGAGGTGTCAGGGACGGATGGGCGCGACCGAGGGCGTCGTCGGGGGACGGCCCGTGGTGGCGCCACGGCGGGACCGGAGCGGGCCGGGCGTCATGGATGGACCGGAGTGAGCGGGGGCACGGGCGCCGCGTCGACCGAACGCGCCGCACGCTCCAGGGCGCTCGCCAACAGGGCCAGATCCGTCGGCCCGTTGCCCAGCTCGCGCACCGGGCGGCGGGTCGGCGGATCGCCCATGCGCTCCCACTCCAGCGGGACCACGGTGGGCCGTGAGGTCGCCGTGCGGGGTATACGGCCGGTGACCCGGCCCGCCTGGAAGGGAACGGTCCGGCCGTCCGGGTGGATCAGCCCGCCCCGGCCCGGAGCCGGGTCGTCCGGTCCGGCCGCCGTGGGCGGTGCCTCCAGCACCACCCGGGGCACGGCCGAGCGTGCCAGCGCCGTACCGGCGGTCAGCTCCGGCCGGGCGGAGGCCGCCACCAGATGGACCCCGAGCCGCTCCCCGTCGCGGGCCACCGCCTCCAGCGCCCGCACCACGGAACCGGCGGCGGGCCGCCCGGTGCTCCCCAGCGCGGGCGCCACCAGGGCGTCGAGATCGTCGACCAGCACCACCAGCCGGGGAATCCCGGCCCGGCCGGAACCTCCGCCACCGAGGTGCGCGCCCGTTCCGGCTCCGGCTCCGGTTCCGTACGACGAATCCACGGGCGGGTACGAGGAGGGCCCGCCCTCCCGGGCCCAGCGCGCCTGCCAGTCGCCGAGACCCTCACCGCCCAGCAGTTCGGCGCGGCGTTTCAGCTCGGCACCCAGCGCCTGGGCGAACGCCCGCATCCTGACCGGGTCGCACGCCACCAGGTGCTCGGTGACATGCGGCAGCTCGGTGCAGGGCGCGAGGCCCTCGCCCCGGCCCGCGGCCGTGCCCGTCCCGCCTCCGTCGACCAGCAGCAGCCCCAGCCGGTCCGGGCGGTCGGCGGCGGCCAGCGACGCCGCGACCGCGCGCAGCAGTTCCGTGCGCCCGCTGCCGGCGGGGCCCTCGATCAGCAGATGCGGGCCCTGGGTGGCCAGGTCGACGGCGAGGGCGCCCTGGGGGCCCGCGCCGAGCACCGCCACCGCCGAGGTGGTGAGATCGGCGGCGGCCCAGCGCGCCATCAGGGAGGCGGGTGTGGCGCGGGCCAGACCCAGCTCGTCCAGGAGCCGGGCCGAGCGGGGCAGCGCCGTGGCCGGGCCGGGCGCGCCGCCCGCAGCCTCGGTGCGCAGCGGCGCGAGCGCCCGCGCGAAGCGTTCGGCCCAGGCGCTGGAGACGGCGTCCACCACGGCGAGGGCACCCTGACCAGCGGTCAGTCCCCCGGCCGTACGGGACAGACGCAGCGAGGTGGCCACATCGCCGCTCAGCATCGCGACCGCGCCGCACTCCCGGAAGGCGACCGCGGCCGCGCAGGCCGCCTCATAGGTGGCGGCGACCGGGGAGAGGGGGGAGGCGGCCGGGGTCTCGGCGAGGACCAGCAGATGGACGCCCATGGCGGGGCCCACGCCCGCCAGCCGGGCGGTCGTCTCCCGCAGGGCGGCCGATCCGGGGTCGCCGTCGATGACGACGACCGTGCGCGGGCCCTCGTAGCGCGCGGCGGCCTCGGCGACGGTGGCGCGGTCGGCGCTCGGCCAGCCGGGGCCGAGTGGTCCGTCGTCCAGTCGGCGGGTCAGTTCCGCCAGCCGGGCGGTGGCCTGGTCCCGGTCGTACGCCAGCAGCAGCCGGCAGTCCTGGCCGCGGGTGGGGCGTGGATGGGGCAGCCAGCCGAGCCAGGACCAGTCCGCCCGGCGCTCGCCCAGGGGCCGGGAGCGGTCCGCGCAGATCAGCACGGTCTCCAGGACGGCGGGCGCGTGCAGCGCGGTGAGCTGGGCGAGGACCGCCCGGGTCAGCCCGGTGAGCCGGGCCCGGGGTCCGGCGAGCCCGAGTGAACCGGCCTCCCGCAGCCCCACGGTCACCGGTACGGACGGCAGCCCGTCGCGGTCGGTGGTGCCCAGGCGCACCACCAGGGACTCGGGGTGGCCGGGGCCGCGCTCCCAGAGCCGGGGGCCGGGGCCGAGCGCGGTGAGCAGGATGGCGGCGGGGTCGGGCCAGATCTCGGCACGGGGCGCGGGCGGGTCATCGAGGGTGCCGGGCCCGGGCTCCGGCTCGGCGGCTCGCGGCGGTGCCTCCTCCCGGCCGCCGGTCAGACGGCGGGCCCAGGCACCTATGCCCCGTCTGCGGGCGGGGGACGGTGCGGGTCCGGTGTGCGGTGTCTCTTCGGGACGCGGTGGCTCCGGCTCGGCCGGCGCGGGGGCGTGCGCCGGGGGCGCGGAGCCGTCGCCGGAGCGGGCGGGGGGAACCCGCCCGGGGTGGGCCGCCGGTTCGGCGCCCGCCCGGCCGCCGCCGTCCCGCTCCGCGTCCCGCGCGGGAACGGGACCACGCGCGGTCCGCCACGGGCCGGCCTCACGGGAGTCGGCCTGACGGGACCCGGCCGCACCGGGCTCGGCCTGGTGCGGGTCGAAACGGGAGTCGGCCTGACGTGGGTCGAACTGCGCGGGAACCCGCGTACGGGGATCCGGGTGGCCGCCCGCTCCCTGGCCGGTCGGAGTCCCCTGGCCGGTCGGGGTGCCGTGGGCGGGGGTGGGCGCCGTGGAGCCCGGGACGGCGCCCGAGGGCGCCACGACGGATGAGGCGGGGGCGTTCCCGGCACCGTGGGCACGGTCGGTGTCCGGACCGCCGGGCGTCACGTCAGGGGTGTCCGGGGCGGTGTCCGTGCCCGGGAGCCGTAGATGTCCCTCCCCGTCCGGCACGGTCGGCAGCGTGTCGCCGCGCTCGCCGCCGGTCAGCAGGAGCGTGGACTCACCCAGCCGCAGCAGCGCGCCCCGGGGCAGCCGCACCGGATGGAGGCCCACCGGCGCGCCCTCCAGCGCGGTGCCGTTGGTCGACCCGAGATCGGCGACGGTGGCCCGGCCGTCCTGGTCGACGGTGATCGCGCAGTGCAGCCGGGAGACATCGGGATCGTCCAGCGGGACATCGGCCTCCGCCGAGCGGCCCACACTGATCCGGCCGCCGTGCAGCAGATGGACCCCGCCCGCGTCGGGTCCGGCGACCACATGGAGCCGCGCGGGGGCGTCAGGACCCGGCGTGCCGAGGTCACCGGGGAACTGGAGCGAGAGCACCGCGCCCTCCACCAGCGGTGGCTCACCCAGGGTGCGCCGCTGAGGGTCGAGCCGCTCGGTGCCCGCGTAGAACACCGGGGCGCTGGAGGTCGCCGCGGTGTCGGGCCCGGCGACGGCCGTGGCCAGCGCGGACGCCACGGCGGCGAGCGCCGTCCCCGTGGGCGCGGTCACCAGCACATCGCACGTGCGCGCCCCGGCGGCGGGCTGTCCACCACGCGGCGCGAGAACGGTCAGCCGGATCCGCATCGCCCTCAGCAATCCCTTCCCCTCGCGGTGCGCCGGCCGGGAGCCGCCGTCACCGTGTCGCCCCCACCCGGCGGGTCGGCACGGGCCACGGGGCTCCCGCCCCTGTCACTCCGTGCTGAGGGCATCCTCGCACCTGGCACTGACAACACGCCCGGCAACCACCCAGAATTGATCTTGAAAGATCGGCTTCGGCCGGAAAGTTCCAGGTCGCTCCCGGAAGCGGAGGGCCGCTTTGCACCTCGGACGCCTGTTCGCAACCTTTCGTACGAGGATGGCGTCTCCCCTG
Source organism: Streptomyces sp. NPDC057638 (assembly GCF_042800315.1). NCBI lineage: Bacteria > Bacillati > Actinomycetota > Actinomycetes > Kitasatosporales > Streptomycetaceae > Streptomyces > Streptomyces sp. NPDC057638. The sequence goes on along the minus strand of NZ_JBHVHF010000241.1, from coordinate 2,194 downwards.
AGAACGCGGCGGTCCGCTCCCTGGGGGCGGCCCGGGGTCGCTTCCGTACGCCCGGGACCGCCCCGGCCGCGTGCGCGGGAGCGCCCGGTATCCGTGTCCGTGTCCGTACGCGCGTCAGCGTGTGCGGTGCGGGGAACCGCGGACGGCGCGTCCCGTATGGGTGCGGGACGGTACGGGCGGACGCGGGCCGCCACCCGGGTGGTGTCCGTCCGGGACCACCTCGCGGCGGCCTGTGGACAACCTGCCGGTGGCGCGTTCGACGGCATTACAGTGGGGCGGACACCCGGGCGGAGTCGACAGTGGGCCCCGGACCACGCAAGGACCACGATCAGCAGGGAGCGCATGACGTGCGGCCTGTAGGCAGCAAGTACCTCCTGGAGGAGGCCCTCGGCCGCGGAGCCACGGGCACCGTCTGGCGCGCCCGTCAGCGTGAGACGGCCGGAGCGGAGGCGGCGGTGCCGGGGCAGCCCGGTGAGACCGTCGCGATCAAGGTCCTCAAGGAGGAGCTGGCGAACGACCCGGACATCGTGATGCGCTTCCTGCGCGAGCGCTCCGTCCTGCTCCGCCTCACCCACCCCAATATCGTGCGCACCCGTGACCTGGTCGTCGAGGGCGATCTCCTCGCCCTCGTGATGGACCTGGTCGACGGCCCCGACCTGCACCGCTATCTGCGGGAGAGCGGGCCGTTCACCCCGGTCGCGGCCTCCCTGCTGACCGCCCAGGTCGCCGACGCGCTCGCCGCCAGCCACACCGACGGGATCGTCCACCGCGACCTCAAGCCCGCCAACGTGCTGCTGAAGACCGACGCCGACGGCCAGATGCACCCGATGCTGACCGACTTCGGGATCGCGCGCCTCGCGGACTCGCCGGGTCTCACCCGCACCCATGAGTTCGTCGGCACCCCGGCCTATGTCGCCCCCGAGTCCGCCGAGGGCCGCCCCCAGACCTCCGCCGTCGATATCTACGGCGCGGGGATCCTGCTCTACGAACTGGTCACCGGTCGCCCGCCGTTCGCCGGGAGCACCGCGCTCGAAGTGCTCCAGCGGCATCTGAGCGAGGAGCCCCGCCGCCCCACCACGGTCCCCGAGCCGCTGTGGACGGTCATAGAGCGCTGTCTGCGCAAGGAGCCGGGCGAGCGGCCGAGCGCCGCCAACCTCGCCCGTGGGCTGCGTACGGTGGCCGCCGGGATCGGGGTCCACTCCACCCCGGCCCAGGTCGACGCGGCGCTCGGGGTCTCCGCGCTGCTCGCGCCCGACCCGGCGCCCGCGCCCGTGCCGCCGATGCCGGGGGCCGCCGACCCGACCCAGGTCCTGCCGAACACCTCGGCGCCCGGTGCCTTCGACCCGAGCGCGGCGACGAGCGTCATGCGGCACCCGGGCGCCCCCGCCGGGGCGGGCGACCCCACCAGCGTCCTGCCGCACACCGGCGCGGCGCCGGATCCGACGGCGGTGATGCCTCCGGTGCCCCCGCGTCCCCAGGGCGCGCCCGGCGGGCCGGAGGACCCGCACCCCTGGCAGTCACAGCTCCAGGCGGCCCGTGACCGCAACGACCAGACGCAGGTCCAGTATCTGGACCCGGCCCAGGACCCGCTGCGCCGCCGCCCCCAGCGCCAGCAGCCGCACCACCCCCAGCAGCCGCCGCACGCCCCCCACCAGGGTCAGCAGCAGTACGCGCCGCCGCCCCCTCCGCAGCCGCAGCCCCGGCAGTACCAGCAGCCGCATCAGCCACACCAGCAGCAGTACGCGCCCCAGCCGTACGCGCCGCCGCCCCCTCCCCAACCGCAGCAGCCCCAGCAGCCGCAGCGACCCGAACCGCGCCAGCCCCGGCAGCGCAGCGCCAACCCCATGCGCATCCCGGGTCTGGGCTGCCTCAAGGGCTGTCTCTTCTCCCTGCTGATGCTCTTCGTCGTGGGCTGGCTGGTCTGGGAGCTGACCCCGCTCCAGGACTGGGTGGCCCAGGGCAAGGGGTACTGGGACGCCATCGCCGACGGGGTCTCCGCCGTGTCGGACTGGATCGCGGACCTCGGTGGCTCGTCGGAGCCGTCCTCGCCCGCCGAGGGCGGCGGCTCGGGCCAGTAGTCCGGTCCCGGCCGACCGGGACCGCGGGGACGGCCACCCGCCCACTTCCGTGGACGGCCGCCGGACTCACGCGTCATGAAGGAGCGGGCGCGGGCCCGGGGCTACTGCCCCAGGCC
>NZ_JBHVHF010000240.1:0-12973 GCF_042800315.1 Streptomyces sp. NPDC057638 | reverse complement strand
CCGAAGCCCCGGCCACCCGGCCGGGGCTTCGGTGTTTTCCAGCGCACTGTCCTGCCCCTGTCCGGGACCACCACCCCGGGCCGCCCTCAGCCCCCCGGCCGATGGCCGCCACCAGGACTCGCCCGGTCACCGTCAGCGGCAGACTTTTCGGAGTTTTCGCAGGTCAGATGGGGTGGCTCGAATGGATTTCGCCTCACGCCGCAGGTCATGTAATGTTGTTCCCGCAACGCCGACCGGGACGAAAAGCCCGGGAAGCACAAGCACTCGTAGCTTAACGGATAGAGCATCTGACTACGGATCAGAAGGTTGCAGGTTCGAATCCTGCCGAGTGCACAGCAGCCCAGAGGCCCCGGAAGAAATTCCGGGGCCTCTGGTTTTTCGTCCATACAGCGCTGAAGTACAGCAACGGCCGCTCCGGCCGTGAGCCGGTGCCGCCGACGGCGGCGGACAGTTTGCCGAGTGCGGTACGGATCTCCTCCTCGCTCGCCTCCGCGCAGACCTCCAGCGTCATGGCGATCCGGGAGTGGCGGAGGATGCGCTGGGCCACCTTGGGGTGGGCGCCGCAGTGACGTCGAAGTGGATGGTCGACCTTGCCCCGCCGGGTCCGTGGCGAGCCTGCCGATCGCGGAGTCCGCTGGCTCCTGGGCGAGGCATCCGACGCCCCAGACGCATGCCCCAGGTGACCATCCCCCGTCCCGGTCGAACGCGGAGCGAGAGGCGTGGGCTGGGCAGGGGTGGCGTCGGGGACCGTAGGGATTCGGCCACCGCTGAGTGCGGGTGAGGGTCGGCTGGGGTGCGGGGATGTGATGAGGGCGGGGTCGGAGGGCGGCTGGAAGTGGTTGGAGTCGCGCGGAGGGGGGTGGGGGCTCCGGTACTCTCCCCGTTTTCGGTCACACACGTGCGACGGAGGTACGGACGGATGACGTGGCGGTGCTCCGGGCTCGGGTGGCCACAGGAGGCGCGGATGGCCGTCCTGCGCTGGGAGGGCGGACGGGTCAGCCCCTTGCTGGCGGGCCGGACGCTCGGGTTCCGGGCCGAGGGGCAGCGGGGGTGTGTGGGGGCGCGTGGCAACCCGTGCCCGCTCGGGGCCACCGTCCCCGGGCGGGTCACCCAGGCCAGGTGCGCCGAGTGCGCGCGGCTGGACCGGGCGCATTCGGTGGCCGCCGACACCCTGGCCGACGATCCCCGTACCTACCGGGTCTATCTGGCCTGGTTCGGGCCCGGACTGCTCAAGGTCGGGATCACCGCCGAGGAGCGTGGTTCCAGCCGGTTGCTGGAGCAGGGCGCCGTGGTCTTCAGCTGGCTGGGCCGCGGGCCGCTGATGGCCGCCCGGCGGACCGAGGAGGTGCTGCGGGGCGCCCTCGGGGTGCCGGATCGTATCCCCTACGCGGAGAAACGTGCCGTCCGCTCCGGTCTTCCCGAGGTCGCCGACCGTGCCGCCGAGGTGGAGGAGCTGCACCGGCGCGTCCTGGCGGTCGGTGGCTGGAACGAGACCCTGGAGCCGCTCGGCTTCGCGCCCGTCGACCACGCCGCGCTCTTCGGCCTCGACGGGCTGCCGACCGCGTCATCCGTCGTCCGGGAGCTGGTCCCGGGCGGGGCGGTGGCCGGGACCCTGCTCGCCGTCGCCGGGCCCGATCTGCACCTTCGGACCGCGGCGGACGGACATGTGGTCCTCGACACCCGGCTGATGTCGGGCTGGTCCCTGGTGGGCGCGGAGGCGGAGGCCGGGATCTCGGTGCCGACCACCGATCTCACGGTGCAGGGCGGCTTGTTCTGAGACTGCGGGGTTGAAGGGGGTTGATGGGGGCTGTGGGATCCGTAAGGATCTGTGGGACACATGAGTACGGGCGGGCGGGTGTGACAAGAGCTCTCCCGCGCGTACGGTACGGGGCCCGCCGACGGCGCCGATGGCTCCGACGGACGGTGTGAGGGGTGTCCTGGACGGGCGCCACGGGGTCCACTCAGTGGTAACGCCCCGGTTCCTTCGTCGTCATTCTTTCCGCCCCGGGCGTGGACACCCACCCCCCGGCCCTCCCAAGGTGTTCCCATGAGCGACGCATTCATCAAGCCCATTCCCGCACTCGACCCCCCGTACTACACGGTCGTCTTCTCCTCCCTCCAGACCGAGACCCTCTCCGGCTACGGGGAGGCCGCGCGGCACTTGGGCGAGCTGGTCAAGGAGGTGCCCGGCTTCCTGGGGTTCGAGAGCGCGCGGACGCCCGGCGGGATCGGGATCACCGTGGGCTACTTCCGCGACGAGGAGTCCATCGACACCTGGCGGCGCTGCCTGGAACACCAGGCGGCGCAGGAGCGCGGTCGGACCGAGTGGTACCAGGCGTACAGCGTCCATGTGGGCAAGGTGGAACGGAGCTACTCGTTCGGCCAGAGCTGACTCCGGTGGCCAGGGCTGAACCCGGCGGAGCCGCCGGGCCAGACGCCGGGGCCACGGGCCCGTCGAGGCGGGTCGGCGTTCGGTGAGTGAGGAATCGGCCGGGGGCGGCGAGGTACAAGAGGTACGAGAGGTAAGGGAGTTCTGGCAGCGGCTCGGGCTGCCCGGACTGATCGATGTCCACACCCACTTCATGCCCGGACGGGTCCTCGACAAGGTGTGGGCCTACTTCGACGCCGCCGGTCCGCTGACCGGACGCCCCTGGCCGATCACGTACCGCTTCGAGGAGGACCGCCGCCGAACCCTCCTCGAAGCGTTCGGGGTGCGGGCGTACCCGGCCATGGTCTATCCGCACAAGCCCGCCATGGCCGCCTGGCTCAACGCCTGGGCCGCCGATTTCGCCGCCCGGACGCCCGGCTCCCTGCACACCGCCACGTTCTTCCCGGAGCACGGGGTGGAGGGGTATGTCCACCGGGCGGTGGAGCGGGGCGCCGTGGTCTTCAAAGCCCATCTCCAGGTGGGGGCGTACGACCCGGGCGATCCCTTGCTCGACCCCGTCTGGGGGCTGCTCGCCGACGCGGGTGTCCCGGTCGTGACCCACTGCGGATCCGGCCCGGTGCCGGGCCCGCACACCGGCCCCGGCCCGATCGGCCGGGTACTGGCCCGCCATCCCCGGCTGCGGCTGGTGGTGGCGCACATGGGCATGCCGGAGTACGGGGACTTCCTCGATCTCGCCGAGCGGTACGGGGAGGTACGGCTGGACACCACCATGGCCTTCACCGACTTCAGCGAGGAACTGGCGCCCTTCCCGGTGCGGGAACGGGCGCGGCTGGCCGCGCTGGGGGACCGGGTGCTGCTCGGCAGCGACTTCCCGAACATCCCGTATCCGTATCTCCATCAGCTGCGGGCCCTGGAGCGGCTGGGTCTGGGGGACGGCTGGCTGCGCGCGGTCTGCCATGACAACGCCCGCGCGCTCTTCCCCGAAGGGACGGCCGGGGCGGAGCACGGCGCTTCTTAAGGCAAATCACAGAGAGCGGCAAGGCCGTTCTCACAGCGGCGGGCCAGGGTGGGGGCATGACGACCACCAGCTCGCACCCCGGACACACCGGGATCCGCCGACCGGGCGCGGGCCCCCGCGCCCTCCGTTCCCCGGGCGTCACGGCGGGGAGCGGCTCCGTGCTCCGCGTGGGCGATCTCACGCTCGACGAGGACAGCGGCGCGGTCGCCCGGGACGGTCGGCCGATCCATCTGACCGCCACCGAGTTCGCCCTGCTCCGCTATCTGATGCGCAATCCGCGCCGGGTGCTGAGCAAGGCACAGATCCTGGACCGGGTCTGGTCGTACGACTTCGGCGGACAGGCCAATGTCGTGGAGCTGTATGTCTCCTATCTGCGGAAGAAGATCGACGCGGGACGGTCGCCGATGATCCACACCCGGCGCGGGGCGGGCTATCTGATCAAGCCGGGGGAGTAGTCGGGGAGCGCTCTCCTCGGGCGTGTGCGGCGCGGTGGCCGGGGTGCCGGGCCGGGTGGGGGCCTGTGGAGCTGACCGGTTCCGGTGGTCGGTTCGGCGACCGGTTCGCCGGTTCACGCCATCGTTCGGCGGAGAATTCGTTCTACGGTGTACGGCTAGCCTTGTACGGTGTATAGGTACTGACTCCTATACGCCGTAAAGGAATGCCCATGGCCGCGCCGAGCGCCTCCGTCGAGGCTCCCTCGCCCCGCACCGGTCCACATCCCCAGCGGTGGCTGATCCTCGGGGTCATCTGTCTCGCCCAGCTGACCGTGCTGCTCGACAACACGATCCTCAGCGTCGCCATCCCCTCCCTCAACCGGGAACTCGGCGCCTCCGCCACCGACGTCCAGTGGATGATCAACGCCTATGCCCTGGTCCAGTCCGGGCTGCTGCTCACCGTCGGCAACGCCGCCGACCGCTACGGCCGTAAGAAACTGCTGGTCGCCGGATTGGTGCTGTTCGGCGTCGGCTCGCTCGCGGCCGGACTGGCACAGTCCTCCGGTCAGTTGATCGCCGCACGGGCGGGCATGGGCGTCGGCGGGGCACTGCTGATGACCACGATCCTCGCCGTCATCGTGCAGATCTTCGATGACAGCGAGCGGGTCAAGGCCATCGCGCTCTGGTCCACCGTCAGCTCCCTCGGCTTCGCGGCCGGCCCGCTCATCGGCGGGATGATGCTGGACCACTTCTGGTGGGGCGCGATCTTCCTGATCAACCTTCCGGTGGTGGCCCTCGCGCTGGTCGCCGTCATCGCCCTCGTACCGGAGTCCAAGGATCCGCGCGGGGACCGGCCGGATCTGCTCGGAGCGGTGCTGTCGACCATCGGCATGGTCGCCGTCGTCTACGCGATCATCTCCGGGCCCGAGCACGGCTGGACCTCCACCCAGGTGCTTGTCTCCGCCGCCATCGGGGTGCTCGTCCTCGGCGGATTCGCCTGCTGGGAGCTGCGTATCCCGTATCCCATGCTCGATCTGCACTTCTTCCGGGACCAGCGGTTCGTCGGCGCCGTCGCGGGCTCGCTGCTGGTCGCCTTCGGCATGGCCGGATCGCTCTTCCTGCTCACCCAGCACCTCCAGTTCGTGCTGGGATACGGACCTCTCGACGCCGGACTGCGCACCGCCCCCCTCGCGCTCACCATCGTCGCCCTCAACCTCTCCGGCGTCGGCCCCCGGGTGCTGCTCGCGCTGGGTACACCCCGCACCATCGCCCTCGGGATGACCCTGGTCGCCGCCGGTCTGGCGATGATCGCGACGCTCGGCGGCACCTCGTACGGAGGCATGCTCGCCGGTCTGCTGGTGATGGGCGCGGGCATCGCGCTCTCCATGCCCGCCATGGCCAACGCGATCATGAGCGCGATACCGCCGGAGAAGGCGGGCGTGGGCGCCGGGATCAACGGCACCCTCGCCGAGTTCGGCCATGGGCTCGGGGTCGCGGTCCTCGGGGCCGTGCTCAACTCGCGGTTCGCCGCGCTGGTGCCCGGTGTCGCCGGGGCGGCCTCCCTGCCCGCCGCCCTCGCCACGGCGGACGGCGAACGGGAGCGCGAGACGATCACCGACGCCTTCGCCCAGGGGCTGGAGACCAGCCAACTGGTCGGCGCGGCCGCCGTCCTCGCGGGTGGTCTGCTGGCGGCGGTCCTGCTGCGCCGGGCGGAGCGCAACACCCCGGTCGCTCCGGCGGGTCCGGCTGTCGGCTCCGCCCCGACGACCGGCACCGACGCCGCCGGGACCGGGAGCAGCACCGGTACGGTCGTGGCCGGGGCCGGAGGGTCAGGATCCGGCGCCGCCACCTGAGGCGGTTCGTCTCGATCTTGCCGAGGTCATATCCGCCCGGGCCGCATAGCATCGGTCCGGGCGGACCTGCCTGTTTCGGACCCTTGGTCCGCTCGTGAACCGGTTGGTTCGGGAAACTGTCCGCTCACAGGAGCCGAGGAGGGTGGCGCGATGGTGGGTGGCGACGACCGCGGAAGAGGTCTGGCGCGGACCAGTGTGTGGCTGGAGGGCAAGACTCCCCAGCGGACCGCCGGCCGCCGGGCGGCCCAGCCGGCCGGGCTCGATCGCACCAAGATCATCAACGCGACGGTCCGGCTGCTGGACACCGAGGGCACGGCGAAGTTCTCCATGCGACGGCTCGCGGCCGAGCTGGACGTGACCGCCATGTCGGTCTACTGGTACGTGGACACCAAGGACGACCTCCTGGAACTGGCCCTGGACGCGGCCTTCGCCACCATCCGCCTACCGGAGGCACCGGAGGGGCCGCAGGGGCCGGGGCACGGGGAGCGGCCGGAGCAGGGGGAGCCGGGGCCCGCCGGGGACTGGCGGGAGGATCTGCGCACCCTCGCCGTGGAGTACCGGACGATGCTGGTCCGCCACCCCTGGGTCTCGCCCCTGATGGGCACCTTCCTGAACATCGGCCCCCACGCCCTGGAGTTCTCCCTGGTCATCCAGCGGGTCATGCGCGCCACCGGGCTGCCACCGCACGGTCAGATGGGCGGGCTGTCGGCCGTGTTCCAGTTCGTCTACGGCTTCGGCACCATCGAGGGCCACTTCCGGGCGCGCTGCGCCTCCGCCGGGGTGAGCCAGGACCTCTACTACCAGGAGGCGATCGGGATGATGGCGACCCATCCGGAACTGAACCGCTATCTGCGGACCTCGGCGCCGGTGATGGACGCCCGGGGCGGTGGGACGGTGGCGGAGATGCGCGACCGGGACTTCGACTTCGCGCTGGCGATGCTGATCGCGGGCATCGAGGCGATGGCGGCACGGGGGTAGGGGGGCTCGGACAGACCCCAGGCCGACCGCGCCGGGAAGCCGCCCGCCTCGCCCTCGTGGCACCGGGAAGCCGCCCGCCTCGCCCCGCGCGCACCGGGATTCCCGCCCGTACGGCCGCGGGTGCCGAAGCCGCCTACGCCCGCGCGCCCTTGACGCCCTCCCCGTCGGAGGTCCGGTCCCGCAGTGGCACTTCCCTGATGAAGAGGGTCACCAGCAGCGCGAGCAGGGCGAACGGTGCCGAGTAGAGGAAGACATCGGCGACCCCGTCCCCGTACGCGCTCTGGGTCACGGCCCGCACCGGCTCCGGCAGGGCCGCGAGGTCGGGGATCGCGCCGCCGTCCGCGCCGCCGGTGTCCGCCGCCCGGCCCGCCGGTCCCAGCGTGGCCAGTCCGTCCCGTACGTACTCCGTGACCCGGCTGCCCAGGACCGCGCCCAGTGCCGAGACACCGATCGCGCCACCGAGGGAGCGGAAGAAGGTGACCACCGAGGAGGCCGCGCCGAGCTGGTCGGCGGAGACCTGGTTCTGGGTGCACAGGACCAGGTTCTGCATCACCATCCCGAGCCCCAGGCCCAGCAGGGTCATATAGAGGGCGAGATGGGCGTACGGGGTGTCGTAACGGACGGCGCCGAGCAGGCCGAGCCCGGCCGTGACCAGCACTCCGCCGCCGACCAGCCAGCCCTTCCAGCGGCCCGTCCTGGTGATCACCCAGCCCGAGACCGTGGAGGAGACGAAGAGCCCCATGATCATCGGTATGGTCAGCACCCCGGACATGGTCGGGGTCTCACCGCGCGCCAGCTGGAAGTACTGGCTGAAGAAGACCGTGCTCGCGAACATCGAGACACCGACGAAGAGCGAGGCCACCGAGGCCAGGGTGAGGGTCCGGTTACGGAAGAGGCCGAGCGGGATGACCGGCTCGGCGGCCCGCGACTCGACCCACAGGAAGACACCGCCCAGCAGCAGCGCGCCCCCGACCATCGCGGCGGTCTGCCAGGAGGCCCAGGCGTAGCGGTCCCCGGCGAAGGTGACCCAGACCAGCAGCAGTGAGACGGCCGCGCTGATCAGCACGGCGCCGGTCCAGTCGATGGTGACCTTCCGCCGGACCACCGGCAGCCGGAGCGTCTTCTGGAGCACGACCAGGGCGAGCAGCGCGAAGGGCACGCCGACATAGAAGCACCAGCGCCAGCCGAGCCACTCGGTGTCGGTGATGACCCCGCCGAGCAGCGGACCGCCGACCGTTGCGACCGCGAACGTCGCCCCGAGATAGCCGCTGTAGCGACCACGTTCCCGGGGCGCCACCATCGCCGCGAGGATCACCTGGGAGAGCGCGGTGAGCCCGCCGACGCCGACGCCCTGCACCACCCGGCAGGCGATCAGCGTTCCGGTGTCCTGGGCGAGACCGGCCAGCATCGAGCCGGCCATGTAGATCATCAGGGCTATCTGCACCAGCAGCTTCTTGCTGAACTGGTCGGCCAGCTTGCCCCAGAGCGGGGTGGTCGCGGTCATCGCCAGCAGTGCCGCCGTGACCACCCAGGTGTACGCGCTCTGACCGCCGCCGAGGTCGGAGATGATCCGGGGCAGCGCGTTGGAGACGACCGTGGACGACAGGATGGCGACGAACATCCCGAGCAGCAGTCCGGAGAGTGCCTCCAGCACCTGGCGGTGGGTCATCGGCGCGCCGTCGTCGGCGACGGCTTGCCGCGCCTCCCGGGCGCCCCGCACACCCGGCGGTGTGGTCGAGGCCATAGGGGTCGTTCTCCTTGTTCGCTGGGTGCTTCGGGTACTTCGGCTGCTTCGGGTACTTCCGGTACTTCGGGTTCTTCGCGTTCCGGGTGCTGGTGCTTCCGGGTTCTGCGTGCTGGCCGTGCTGGCCGGGCTGGCCGTGCTGGCCGTACGAGGGCGGCCGACGCGGCGGGGGGCGGAGGCCCGGTGGAGCGGGACCGCGAGCGGGCCATGCGGTCCGCTCGGGCGGAGTGCGGGCCGGGATCTTATTGCTTAGGGCAACAATAAAAGCGTTTGGTTGACGCAGGCAACCGAAATGTCCGCTTGCAGTAGTAAAGGAAGAACAAAAGGCGCCGACGGGCGGGGCGAGGGCGCGGGCGGGGGGCCGGTCGCCACCCGGTCGCGGCGCCCACCGCCGCCGACTGTTCGCGAGGGCTCCCACCGCCGGTCCGCCGGACCTGGCCGTCCCCGGACCGCCGGACCCGGCCACCGCCGGTTCGCCGAGGTCGGCCGCCACGGGTTCGCCGGAGTCCGCCGCCGGTCCGCCGGACCCGGCCGTCCCCGGATCGCCGGGGTCCACCACTGTCGGTCCGCCCGGATGGGTCGTCACGCCCCGACGTAGCTCACGGTGTCGCGGCGCGCCCCGGCCGGTCCGCCAGGGGAGGGTGGGCGCGATGTCCGCGACGGGGGGCGGGCGCGCTTCCGACGGCACACGCTCCCGATGGCGGCAGCGGCGCTTCCGGCGGCGGGCGGGCGGGCGGATCCGATCCCGCGGCCGCACCGGCCGTCAGTGTCGTCGCACCGGCCGTCAGCTCGGACATGACTCGTGTCACTCGTCCGGCGAGCGTGCCGCGCCCGCCCGGGGTTGGGCCGCCTCCCCGCGTTCGCTAGGGTCGTGCCCCATGGCACACAACCCCCATGCTCCCCAAGGCCAGGGCCCCGAGGGCAACTACGACCCCGCGGGCAGCACGCAGATGTTCCGCGCGTTCGTCGACGACGGCGCGCCCCAGGGCCGCCGTCAGGCGGCGCCGCCGCAGTCGTCCGGCCCCCGGGTCGGGCTGATCGCCGGTGTGGTCGCGGTGATCGTGGTCGTCGCGGCGGTCGCCTGGCTGGCCCTGGCGTAACCACCGGGCCGGCCCCCGTGGGCCAGGCCCCGGCCGGAGGCGTCCGGCCCGCGCGGCGGGGTCGCCGGGCCCGGCTTCGTACCGTCGGTGCCCACCGTCGCGTCACCGTCCCCGCACGCGATCAGTGCCCCGCCCAGGCGAAGGGTCACGGTCGCGACGGCCGTGCCCTGGCGTCCTCGTATCGCGACAGCGTTGTTGACGACCCGTCAACTGGGCCGGAGGCGGAGCGGGTCAGTCGGAGATCAGACCTTCGCGGAGCTGTGCCAGCGTCCGGGTCAGCAGCCGGGAGACATGCATCTGGGAGATGCCGACCTCGTCGCCGATCTGTGACTGGGTCATATTGGCGAAGAAGCGGAGCATGATGATCTGCCGTTCCCGCGGCGGCAGTTTGGCCAGGAGCGGCTTGAGCGACTCGCGGTACTCCACGCCCTCCAGGGCGGAGTCCTCATAGCCCAGCCGGTCGGCGAGCGAGCCCTCGCCGCCGTCGTCCTCCGGGGAGGGGGAGTCGAGCGAGGAGGCGGTGTAGGCGTTGCCGACGGCGAGACCGTCGACGACCTCTTCCTCCGACACCCCCAGTACGGCGGCGAGTTCGGGCACGGTCGGGGAGCGGTCCAGCCGCTGCGCCAGCTCGTCGCTGGCCTTCGTCAGCGCCAGCCGCAGCTCCTGGAGGCGGCGCGGCACCCGCACCGACCAGGAGGTGTCCCGGAAGAACCGTTTGATCTCGCCGACGACCGTGGGCATCGCGAAGGTCGGGAACTCCACCCCCCGCTCGCAGTCGAACCGGTCGATCGCCTTGATCAGTCCGATGGTGCCGACCTGGACGATGTCTTCCATCGGCTCGTTGCGGCTGCGGAAGCGCGCCGCCGCGTAGCGGACGAGGGGGAGGTTCAGCTCGATGAGCGTGTCGCGGACGTAGGTGCGTTCCGGGCTGTCGCCCGCGCCCTCGGTGTCCAGTGCGCGCAGCCGCAGAAAGAGCGAGCGCGAGAGCGTACGGGTGTCGATGGCTTCCGAGGTCTCGGGTGCGACGGGTGCGGGATCGCCGGTCGCGAGCGCGGTGTCGCCCTTCGCGAGCGTGAGCACCTTGGAGCTGCCCTGTTCTGCGGACATGCCACCCCCTCTGAGGTCGCGGATCGGTCGCGGTGGCCGCGACCAACGGAGGAACGCAGCCTGCACCTGAGATACCGGTGGCGAGGCTGCGGCAAACGCGTTGCCCGCAGAATGTCACATGTCGGCAACGCGTCGAAGAGATTTGTCGATAAGTGAGGGAGGAATTACCGCAGGAGAGAGGGGGTATGGGCGCGGCGAGGCTGGTCGAAGTCCATCTCTAGTGGTCTACCCATTCCAGCTAGGCCTCGATCCTGTTTGCGGATCGCAATCGGGCGAAGCTCCGGGCGAGGAGCCTTGACACATGCATCTGTGAGACGCCGAGTTCCTGGCTGATCTGGGACTGCGTCAGATTGCCGTAGTAACGGAGCATCAGGATCCGCTGTTCCCGCTCCGGTAGCTGCACCAGCAGATGGCGGACCAGATCGCGGTGCTCGACCCCCGCGAGCGCCGGGTCCTCATAGCCGAGCCGGTCCAGCAGTCCCGGCAGGCCATCGCCCTCCTGGGCGGCCTCCAGGGAGGTGGCGTGGTACGAGCGGCCCGCCTCGATGCAGGCCAGCACCTCGTCCTCGCCGATCTTCAGCCGCTCGGCGATCTCGGCGGTGGTCGGCATCCGGCCGTGGGTGGTGGTGAGGTCCTCGGTGGCGCCGTTGACCTGGACCCAGAGCTCATGGAGACGCCGGGGGACGTGCACGGTCCGTACGTTGTCCCGGAAGTATCGTTTGATCTCGCCGACGACGGTGGGCATGGCGAAGGTCGGGAACTGAACCCCCCGGTCCGGGTCGAACCGGTCGATCGCGTTGATCAGCCCGATGGTGCCGACCTGGACCACGTCCTCCATCGGCTCGTTGCGGCTGCGGAAGCGCGCCGCCGCGTACCGCACCAGCGGGAGATTCGCCTCGATCAGCGCCCCCCGTACCCGGGTGTGTTCCGGACTCCCCGGCTCCAGTTTCTTCAGTTCGCCGAAGAGCACCTGGGTCAGCGCACGGGTGTCGGCTCCCCGTCCGCGCCGCTCGGCGCCCTCGTCGGAGATCTCGGAGTCATCGGCCCCGGCGGTGTTCTCCCGCGTCTGGAAGGGGTCGGCGGACGGGCTGCCGAGGGTGCCCGGCGGGTCGGCCGTGCGCCGGGTGAGGCTGACGGCCCGCGCGCCGGGAGTGTCGCCGGGGTCGTCGGGCGCGCGTTCCGGCACGCCATGGTCCGACGCGGTACGGGAGGGGGTGAGGGGGGTGGTCTCGTCCGGGCGCTCGTTCTGGGTCGGGGTCTGCTGAGGAGCGGTACTGGCCGGCACGGTGACGCCACCCCTTCGCAGTCAACAACGCGCAGTCAACGAACGGTCGACTGATCCGTCAAAAGCGGTCATAGCATCACAAGACATGTCCACTGTGTGCAAGCACCAGATAACGCCGTGTTGAGGTGCGAAGGGTCGCGCATCCGAAAAAGCCCCTCGCCATGGGGGCGAGGGGCTCGGGCGAACCGGGCGGGATCTCAGAACTCGTAGTCGGCGATCACCCACGTGGCGAACTCCCGCCAGCGGCCGGCGGCCTCCTGGTGGGCCGGGTGCTCCAGATAGCGGGTCAGCGCCTCACGGTCGGCCACGGCGGAGTTGATCGCGAAGTCATAGGCGATGGGCCGGTCCGAGACGTTCCAGCCGCACTCCCAGAAGGTGAGCTCGGGCACGATACCGCCGAGCCGCTCGAACGCCTGCGCACCGGCCACCACCCGGGGCTCCTCGCGCGAGACGCCCTCGTTCAGCTTCAGCAGGACCAGATGGCGGATCACGGCTCTCTCCTTATGACGGGGCCGGTGCCGGGGCCGGGCCCAGCTCTGGCCCGGGGCCCTGGTGCGCGAGCCGGCCCTAGTTCACCAGCTCGGTCATGAAGTCGCCGACACCCTTGGCGGCGTCCGATATGCCCTCGAACCCTATCTGCACCAGATCCGCCGCCCTGGCCGGGGAGGTGATGATCGTGTAGAGCACGAAGATGACCACGATGTAGAAGGCGATCTTCCTTGCTTGCGCCATCGGCCCTTTCCTTCCGGTGGTGCCTCCGCGGTCCCCTCGGTCCCGCCCTGCCCCTGTCGTTCCGCCGCCCGAATGATCATGTTCTGAAGTGATCCCGGCGAGTCGCGGAAGTCTAACCGAGCCTTTAGGGACCAAGGGCCCGGAGATGGGGGCCGTTTGCCGACCGGGTCCGGTGCGCGGGGGGTCCACGATGGAGGTGGGCCCGCTGGAATCCGACAGGAGATCCGGGGCCCAGGGAACCGGCCCCCACCGCGGGGCCCGGGCCGCGCGAACCCCCCCGACCGCGGCACGGGCCCCGGGGCCGGGGTTCCCCGACGGGGGAAGCGGACCGAC
>NZ_JBHVHF010000239.1:0-12986 GCF_042800315.1 Streptomyces sp. NPDC057638 | reverse complement strand
ACCTGGCCCCGTGGCCTTCCGGCGGACCGTCAGAGCAGCTCCAGGATGGTGGCGTTGGCCATACCACCGCCCTCGCACATGGACTGGAGCCCGTAGCGGATGCCGCTGTCCCGCATATGGTGGACGAGGGTGGTCATGATGCGTGCGCCCGAGCCGCCGATGGGATGGCCGATCGCCATGGCGCCGCCGAGCGGGTTCATCCGCGCGGGGTCAGCGCCCGTCTCCCGCTGCCAGGCCAGCGTCACCGAGGCGAACGCCTCGTTGATCTCGTAGGCCCCGATCTCCGCCAGTGTCAGCCCCGAACGCTTCAGTGCCTTCTCCGTCGCGGGGATCGGGCCCTTGAGCATGGTGATGGGGTCGGTCCCCGCCAGAACGGCCGTATGGACGCGGGCCATCGGGGTCCATCCCCGCCTCCGGGCGATCTCACCGGTGGTGATGAGCAGCGCGCCCGCGCCGTCGGAGATCTGGGAGGCATTGCCCGCCGTGAGGGAGCCGTCCTCCCGGAAGGCGGGCTTCAGGGCGGCGAGGGTCTCCAGCGTCGAGCCGCGCCGCACCCCCTCGTCGGTGTCGAAGACCCGGTGCTCACCCTCGGCACCGGTGAGGGTGAGCGGCGCGATCTGGGCCCGGAAGCGCCCCTCGTCGATCGCCCGCGCCGCGCGGGCGTGGGAGTCGAGCGCGTGCCGGTCCATCTCGGTACGGGTGATGCCGTACTCGTCGGCGATCATCTGGGCGCCCCTGCCCTGGTGGAAGCGGACGCCGTCGTAGCGGCGCCAGACGTCGGGCCCGAACGGTTCGCCATGGCGGCCGTCCAGCCGGGCGGTACCGAGCGGCACCGCGCTCATCACCTCCACCCCACCCGCCACGGCGATGTCGTACTGCCCGGAGATCACCCCGGCCGCCGCCTGGTGGACGGCCTGTTGGGAGGAGCCGCACTGGCGGTCGACGGTCACCCCCGGTACCGACTCGGGCCAGCCCGCGGCCAGGACGGCCGCCCGGCCCACACACCCCGCCTGCATCCCGACCGCCCCGGCGCAGCCCCACACCACATCGTCCACGAGCGCGGGATCGAGCCCGGTGCGGTCGACCAGCGCGGTGAGCACATGGGCGGAGAGGGAGGCGGAGTGAACGGCCGCGAGCGAGCCGTTCCGCTTGCCGACCGGCGTACGGACGGCATCGACGATCACCGCGTCTCGCATGGAACTCCTCCTGATCGCTGGCGGGTGATGTGACCGCGCCTCCCGGCCGCCGACCGCGACAATCGGCGGTCCGGCCGGGCGACATCGGCTCACCCGCTATGGAAGTATCCCTATAAGTTAATTCACGCTAACTTCTGTGACTAGGGTGGACGGAGGTTCGGGTGATCTCTCATGCTTCTTTAGAGCATGAATCCATGGCGACCGAGGGAGTGAGGTGAATAGGCGCTCACCTGAGGGCGGTACCCGTTCGACCGGTCGGCCATGGTGGCCCCGCCCGCCTTCCACCCCCGGTGGGCGGGGCCCTCGTGGGACGGTCCGAGGGGACGGAGGCCCGACCGGACCGGCTCCCACGCACCGTCCGCACGGACGGCGGCGCCCCCCGCCGAGGGGCGGTGGCCGGGGCACCCCCCATGGTGGCCGGGGGAGGCGCGCGAGCCCGGCAAGACCCATCAGAAGCGCCCAAGGGCCCGGCCAGGCACGGTGTACTAGCCTGGGGGCCCGTCGGAGACCAGGCCCGACGGCTCGGCGAGGGGCGGACAGGACATGCGGGCAGAGGTGCCGAAGCGGACCACGGCGCGCAGACCCCCCGACCGCAAGGCCAGGATCGTCGCCGCCGCCGCGGAGCTGTTCTGCGAGCGCGGCTACCACAATGTGTCCGTGGCGGATGTCGCCGCCGCCGTCGACATCACCGCCCCCGCCCTCTACCGCCACTTCCGTGGCAAGCCCGACCTCCTGCTCCAGGTCGTCACCTCCAGCATCGACGCCATCGCCGAGGCCGTGGCGACAGCACCCGATCTGGACACCTATCTGCGGACCGCCGTCAGCCGGGCCATCGACCGCCGGGGCACGGCCGTCCTGTGGCAGCGCGAGGCCCGCCATCTCCCCGAGGACCACCGCGACCAGCTACGGCGCACCCTCATCGGCGTCCGCGACGGGATCGGCGCCCTGATCCTCGCCGAGCGCCCGGAGCTGACCACCGCCGACGCCCAACTCCTCGCCTGGAGCGCCCTCTCCGTCCTCGGCAGTGTCTCCGGACACCGCGCCACCCTGCCCCGCCGCCGCTTCGAGCCCCTGCTGTACGGACTCGTCCACGCCGCCACCCGGCTCCCCCTCGCCCGTACCACCGCCGCGGCCGCCGACCCGTCCCCGGCCACCGGCTACACCGGTCTCGACCTCTCCCGCCGGGAGGAGATCCTCCACGCGGCCATCCGCCTCTTCGACGAGCGCGGCTTCCAGTCGGTCAGCACCGACGACATCGGCGAGGCCAGCGGCGCCTCGGGTCCCAGCATCTACAAGCACTTCCCCAGCAAGACCGACCTCCTGGTGGCCGCCGTCGTCCGGGCGGGCGAGCAGCGACGGGCCGCGACCACCCTGGCGCTCGCCGAGGCCACCGGCCCCCGGGAGAGCCTGGACGCCCTCCTGCGGTCGTATATCGCGTTCGCGCTGCGGCACAGCCATCTGATCGGGCTGCTGATCGCCGAGATCGACCAACTGCCGGAGAAGGAGCGCAAGGCGTCCCGCCAGGCACAGCGCGACTATCTGGCCCTGTGGACCAGGGTCCTGGGCGAGGTCCGCCCGGGGCTTGAACGGGCCGAGGCCCGGATCGTCCTCGGCGCGACACTGACCACCGTGGACAACGCCGTGCGCACGGGCGGTCCCGGCGAGCGCGCCGATCTGGCCGGACGGCTCCAGGCGATCGCCACCACCCTGCTGCTCACCCCCGCTCCGGCAGCTCTCTGAGACCTCTGGGAACGGGCGCGCCCGCGAGCGGCGCGGAGGCGCCCATCCCGTCTCGGCCGAACGGTGTCAGGCCGGGCCCCGCCGAACCCGGCGCAGCGTCGCCAGCAGCCGCCGCGCCTGGATCGCCCGCTCCGCTGCCCGGCTGCCCCGCGTCAGCGCCTCCAGGCCCGGTACCAGTGGCTCCGCCCCCGTGAGGTCATCCGGCGCGCAGCGCTCCGCGCAGTCGGCCGCCACCGACAGCACCTGACCCAGCGCGGGAGACGTCCGCACGAACAGCGAGGGCAGCAGCGCCGCGAGCAGACCCCAGGTCGTGGCGTGCGCGCCCGAGTCGGCGGCGGTCCCGGCGGCCTCCGCCAGCCGGTTGGCCTTCAGCTCACCGCGCTGGAGCCGCTCACCCAGCTGCCGCCCCAGCAGCCCGGCGTCCGCCTGGCCACGGGCGGCGAGGACCAGCAGCGCGTCCACCGCCGCCAGCCGGGCCTCCCGGTCCTCCGCACCCATCCCCACGGCCAGGGCCAGGTGCGTCGCGGGACCCGCGAGCCCCTCTCCCTCGCCCTCCGCGAGCTTGGGCAGGGACCGGGCGACCAGCCGCCACTCGGCCTTGGTCAGATAGTCGTCCGACAGCTGTTCCGTCATACGGACCAGCCAGGTGGCGACGGCCTCACGGTGGTGGGGCAGGACCACGGTCCACTGCGCCAGCTGACGGACCCAGTTCTCATAACGACCCGTACAGCGGGAGGTGTGGCGATGCCGGCCGGGGGTGACGGGCCGGGCCAGCCAGCGCAGCCGCGCGGGCAGCTCCTGCTCGGCCGCCGACTCCTTCGCCCGTCCCACCAGCGCCAGCGCGCCCCGCGTGGTGCGCGCCAGCAGCCCGCCCGAGGGCCGCTCGACCGCGGTGTCCTCCCGCTCACCCCCGGGGTTCGCCAGGGCGGTCAGCGCGGGCCCGTCCGTCAGCCACGCGGCCAGCCGGACGCCCTCCGCCGTTCCCAGCGCGGCCGCCTCCTTCGCCGCGTCGGCATCGCCGCCCGGAGCCACCCGCAGGAGCGCCCGCGCGAAGTCCGCCGGTCCTGGCCTGCTCCCCAGCCGCTGGAACTCCCGCAGCCGCTCCACCAGAACGCCCGCGTCCAGTGCCCCTGTCTCCCAGGTCGGCACGGCCAGCAGCGAGGGCTGCGGGTCGACGGCCAGCCTCCAGGCGACCTCCGCCAGCCAGGTGGAGGTCAGGGCGTTCAGCCCCGACGCCGGACAGACCTCGGACCCGGGGGCGAACGTGTGGACCTTGCGCACCACGTTCAGCGGCACCGTGCCCGCCAGGGTCGACACCACCAGCTCCCGGCTGTTCGCCCCCGTGGCGTACCGCTCCACGTCGTCGGTGCGCCGGAACCACCACTGCTCCCCATAGGTCTCCACCAGGGCCTGGGCGAGCGGCTGCCGGTCCCGGTACGCCATCCGGACCATCCCGTCGAGTACCCGCTCGAACCCGAGCGGGTCCGTGTCGTCGTCCAGCGTGGCCACCAGCTCCGCGACCAGTTCGCCGAGGGAGTCCGGCGGGGCGGCGACCCGGCGCCGGGCCGGGGGCGGCGGCAGCGTCTCCGCACCGGCCGCCACGGCCACGTCCCCCGGCAGCGGTTCCCCGAAGACCTCGGCGGCCTGCTCCCGCAGCGCCGGGCCGAGCAGGGCGGCGGCCTCCACCAGCTCCTCCCGCAGGACGGCGTCCACCTCCGGCAGATGGCGCGCCACCAGTTTCAGCGCGCGCTCCCGCGCCCCGGTGTCCGCATGGCCGAACACGTCCCCCAGCGGGCGCAGCAGCACCCCGACGGCCTCCGTGTCCCGCTGCTTGGCCCGTGCCCGCAGGATCTTCCCCAGGAGGGTCAACTGCGCTCGTACCAGCTTCTTCTCGGTACGGAAGCAGACCGCGGCCGACATCTCCGCCAGGGTGCGGTCCGGCAGCGCCCCGCTCTCGGCCAGCTCCGCGAGCACGGTCTGGGCGTAGGCGGCGACCAGGGCCGTCCCGTCCGAGGCCATACCCATCCAGTCCGGGATCCGGGCCCCGCGCTCCTCGGGGGTGAGCGCGAACCGCTCCAGCAGCTCCCGGAAGAACCGCAGGTCCTGTGATGTCTTGGTGCCGCCGCCGCGCAGCAGCCGGGCGACACACGCGTCGACCAGGGCCGGACGCTCCACCGCGCCGCACTCGGTGAGCCGCACCAGCGACTGCTGCCAGCTCTTGGGATGGTCCGGATCGGGGGACCAGAACATCGCCGGAGGCAGCTCCGGGAGTTCACAGAGCCGGACCACCAGCGCGGCCACCTCGGGCTCCTGCGGCAGCCACTGCCGCAGCCGCTGCTCGCGCGACAGATGGACGGCCCACCCCCGTACATAGCCGTCGGTCATCGGCACCGCGCACCCGGAGGAGCGCACCAGCTCCCGGATCAGGGGATGGTCCTCCTCGCTGGTCGAGGTCCGCGCCGCCAGCCGGTGGGCGACATCGGCGACCCATGCCGCGTCCCGTCGGGTGAGGATCTCGACCAGCAGGGGCACCATCGCCGGATCGCCGGGCCCGCGCCGGACCCGCAGGTCCCTGGCGCCGATCCAGGACGCCGTGGCGGCGGCCCCCGTGTGACAGTCCGCCCCGGCGACGAGCAGGGCCGCGGCGATCTTGCCGCGCTTCTCCCACTCCCGCCAGCCCCAGCCGCGCAGCTCGGTCCGCAGCTCCTTCAGCGGTACCAGCAGTTCCTTGCGCTCGGCCGGCGTCAGGGGCGCCAGCAGCCTGGGCAGGTCGTGGAACCGGCCGCGCCGGACGGTGTCGAGGATCTCGCTCATCGCGCGCCTCCCGCCGTGGAACCGTCGATGCCGGTCAGGCCCGTGATCCCCGTCGTGCAGGTGAAACCAGTGCTGTCGGAGGGAGCCGCTGTGCCCGCTGTCTCTCCCGTGGCCGCCGTACCGCCGACCGCCTCGCGCCGTGCCATGTGCACCGCCAGCGCGTGTTTGCACGGACCCCTGCCCCCCTGGTGCTCCGCCCACCAGGGACAGGTGCACCAGGTCCGCGTACCGTTCTCGCCCACCCGGTAGGTGTGCGGCCCGGAGACCACCCGCGCGGAGTCGCCGGGGCCGCCCAGGGTCACCGCCCCCGCCGCGAGCAGCTCACGCGCGCTCAGCAGGCGCGGGTTGTGCCGCTCGGCGCGATCGGCGTCATACGGCAGCTCGCGGTGGAAGTAGGCGGCGTCGGCCAGGTCATAGCCGACCCGGCCCGCCGTGCCCAGCTGGACCAGGGCCGCCTTGACCCGCGCCACGTCCAGACCGGCCCGGTCCGCCAGCTCCGCCGTGTCGATCTTCGGCTCCCAGGCCAGCAGCACCGAGACCAGCTCCGCGTCCCCGGCGGCCTCGTCGCTCGCCAGCGCGTGGAGCACCCCGCCCTCGCCCGAGAAGCCGCGGTTGGTCTCCGGCGACAGGGTCAGGGTCAGCCGCATGCCCGGGAGCACCACCTCCCAGGCCGACGGCGCCGGAGCCGCACCGCTGCCCGCCGGCCCGTACACGCGCAGCGCCGTCGCGTGGCGCAGCACCCGGTGCAGTGCGGTGAGCCGCTCCGGGCCGGGCAGACAGACCGCCCCCGGCGCGGGACGCACCGTGGGCCGCAGGGTCCTGCCCGCCGGGACCACCCAGGTCACCCCGCGGGACGCCTTCCCGGTGGAACGCGGCAGCGACCGCAGGAAGCGCACCGCCTCCGGCCCCGGCAGCTCGGCCCGCAGGTCGAAGCCCGCGGTGGAGACCTGTGCCTCGGCGAACCCGCGCAGCCAGCGGTCCGGCAGCGGCACCTTCTTCTCCACCACCGGCCCGTCGAGCGTGGTGACCGCCATCTCCTGGGGCCCCACCCGCAGATGGAGCGGGCTGTCACCCGTCATCCGGGACAGCGCCTCCCGCAGCGGGTTGTTGACATCCACGTTGGTGGTGCCGTGACCGGTCTCCCCGCCGTCCAGCCCGTCGCGCAGCACGTCGAGCCGGGCGTACACCCCGCAGCAGCCGGAGAACGACTCGAACCGCAGCCGGTCCCCGTTCCCCGTCACCACCGGGTCGCGCAGCGCCTGCGGTATCGGGTGCGTGTAGCGCGCGGCCGCCACGTCGGCGACCGCCAGCAGCGCCCGCGCCGTGATCTGGGGCGAGGAGAGAAAACCCGAGAAGAAGGCGGGATGGTCCTGGGCGCCCCTCGGGGTGAGCCCGCCCGAGGTCTCCAGACCGAGGAGCCCGCTGTCGGCTCCCGACTCCAGGAACGAGGGTCTGGCATAGGCGAGTCGCTGCATGGTTCGTGTCATGGGGCAGACCGTAGAACCCCCCACTGACAATCCCCGGCCGCGCCCCGGACCAACGCGGCCTCCTCACGGGTTTCTTCCGTACTCCGCCCCCGCGGGGTCCGCCACCGTGCCCGGCTCGTCCGCCGTGGCGGAGGCCGCCGCGTCGCCGGGTTCCGCCCGCCGCGCGTCACCCCCGGCCCGGCGCAGCAGGGTCACTGCGAGGACCCCTGTGACGGCGGCGAGCACCGCGCACACGGCCGCGACCGTGTTCATCCCGCCGGTGTAGGCGTCCCGTGCGGTGGCGAGTACCTGCTCCGCCGGACCGCCGGGCAGGGAGGCGGCCACATGCAGCGCCCCTTCGATGCTGCCACCGACGGTGTCCGCGTCCGCCTCGGAGAGCCCGTGGGGGATCTCGACGCCGCTCTGGTAGAGCGCGCCGCCGAGACTGCCGAGTGCCGCGAGTCCGAAGGAGACGCCGAACTCCCCGCTGGTCTCCGCCACGGAGGCCGCCGAGCCGCTCTTCTGCGGCGGCGCCGAGCTGACCACGAGGTTGTGGCCCAGCGCGCCGATGGGCGCGGTGCCGAAGAAGCTGACGACGAACCCGGTGAGCAGCAGCGGCAGCCCGCCGACCGGATCGACGAAGACGATCAGCAGATAGCCGACCGAGGTCAGCCCGAGTCCGCCGCCGATGACCACACCCATCGGCAGCCGCCTGGCGAGTGTCGGGGCGAGCGTGGCGCCGGTGATGGAGAGCAGCGCCGACGGCACCATCCACAGTCCGGCCTCGAACGGGGAGAGCCCTTCGACCATCTGGAGGAAGCCCGTGATGAACAGGTAACTGCCGCCCATGGTGGCCATGGTGAGCATCAGGACCAGCAGCGACCCGGTGAACGCGCCGTACCGGAAGAGCCCGAGGTCCAGCAGCGGATGGGTGAGCGTCCGCTGGCGCGCGACGAACCGCGTGCCGAAGGCGAGCCCGGCGGCCATCGACACCAGCGCCATCGGGTCCCAGCCCTCCCGGGCGAACCCCTTGAGCCCGTAGACCACCGGGAGGATCGTGGCCAGCGAGAGCGCGACGCTGACCAGGTCCATCCGGCCACCGTCCGGATCCCGGTACTCCGGCAGCACGAACGGCGCGGCCACCAGCAGCACCAGCATCACCGGTACGCCCAGGACGAAGACCGACCCCCACCAGAAGGACTCCAGCAGCACCCCGCCCACCACGGGCCCCAGCGCCGTGCCGCCCATGAAGCAGCTGGCCCAGACGGCGATGGCCCGCCCGCGCTGCTGGGGGTCCCGGAACATGTTGCTGATCAGCGCCAGTGTCGACGGCATCAGCGTGGCGGCCGCGACACCCAGCAGGGCGCGGGTGACGATCAGCATCTCGGCGCTGGTGGAGAACGCGGCGAGCAGCGAGGTCAGCCCGACGACCGTGGCCCCGGCCATCAGCAGCCTGCGACGCCCGATCCGGTCGCCGAGCGTGCCCATCGTCACCAGGAAGCCCGCCATCATGAACCCGTAGACGTCCATGATCCACAGGGTCTGGTTGGGCGTGGGCGCCAGCGACTCCGCCAGCTGTGGCAGCGCCAGGAAGAGCACGCTCTGGTCGAGCGCGAGCAGCAGGGTGGGCAGCGCGAGCACGGCCAGCCCGGCCCACTCCCGGGCCCCGGCCCGCTCGGGCGCACCGGGGGAGACGGTCGATGACATGGAACTTCCTTCCGTGGTACGAGGACGAAGAGCGGCGTGAGGGAGGTACGGGAGGGCCAGCCCGGTGGGGACGGCGGGACGGGAACGGCAGGGCCGGAGCGGCTCAGCCCGGGTGCTTGGTGCCTGGTCCGTGTGTCCCGCAAAGCGCGACCCCACCAGGTGAGCTGGCCGGGCATGACCCCGGTCGCGGCCGTGCGGTCCGCGAGGCTCCCTCTCCGCTCGGGTTTCGCTGTCCCGCTCACGGTGCGGTCCGCCGCTGTCGGTCCGGTCTCGGTCCGCTCTCGGTGCGGGGAGAACGGACCGAGAGGGCGCAGGGCGGTCGCCCGGGACCGCCGGTCCCGAAGCCGGGGCGGGCTCGGGTCCTCCCATGGCCGCCGACGCGCGAGTGGTCGACTTCCGCCCACCCCGGTCCGATCGCGTGACGCCACCGGCCTCCAGTGGAAGACTCCTCGCCATCCCCCGGGCCGACCCCGGTGCCCCACGCACCCGGCGGCGGCGGGGGCGAGCGGGTGGCACCACCGGTCCCGGAGACGGAGGCTCGATGGCACAGGAAGAACACGAGCGGGTCGGCGCCGTCATCGACCTGCGGATGCGGGAGTACGAGTCACTCCGCACCGAGATCATCCAGCGGATCGCCGCACGTCAGCAGATGGCGGGCTACGCGGCCGCGCTGACCGCCATCGCCGCCACCCTCGGCGGAAACCTCGGCTGGTGGCGGTACTTCATCGTCACGCTCGTCATCCTCGGCTCCGCGCTCTATCTGCGCGACAGCAACAAGGGGATCCAGCGCATCGGCCTCCATCTCCAGGGACTGGAGACCGAGATCAACGAACTCTCCACCGGTGTCTACGGACATCCGGCCCTCTCCTGGGAGTGCCGACGCCAGGGCCAGCGCCAGCGGGAGAAGTGGATCTGGCGGGTGATCGGGATCCTCGGCGGCTGGCATCTGCGCAAACCGGCCAGGGAACTCCCCGCGCGGCGCACCGGCACACCGCCGCGAACGGAACCCGGCGCCTCCGGCCGCTGAGTCCCGGGAAGGCGCCGGTACGCGAACGGGGTTCGGGCCCCGGGCCGCGACCACGCCCCGGTACCGACCCATGGGAGCAGGCCGCCGCGCACGGAGTGACCCCGGCGTACGCGAGGCGGTCTCCCCGACTCCGCGTCACCCTCGTCAATCGCGACGACGGCCCCTCACCCTGACCGGTCCCCACCGCAAGTCCTCAGGCCGCCGTCCTGGTCCGGCCACGACGCCCGGCGGGCGGGCCGCGCTGTCGGACGAACGCCCTATGCTCAGCCTCCATGAGTCAACTGCTCACTCTGGCACTGCCGTCCACCGCGCGGACCCGCTCCCTCACCACCCGCCGTGCCGAGTTCGCCGCGATCGACATGGCGGCGGCCGATTCCGCCCCCACCCTCGGTACGGTCGTGATGGTCCCCGGCTTCATGGGGAGCAAGGAGGACTTCCTCCCCATGCTCCCGGCCCTGAGCCGGGCCGGGTGCCGCGTGATCGCCCTCGACGGACGGGGACAGTACGCGTCCGGCGGCCCCCACCCTCCCGGTGCCTACACCAGAGAGGAACTGGCCCAGGACCTCGTCGCGGTCGTCGAGGCGATCGGCGATGGACCGGTCCACCTCGTCGGCCACTCCTACGGGGCGCTGCTGGCGCGGTTCGCGGTCCTGGAGACGCGGGGGGACCCGGCGCTGTGGCGCTCCCTGACCCTGATGAACTTCGGCCCGGCGGCGGTCTCCTTTGACCAGCGGGAGCGGCTGCGCCTGCTGCTGTCGGTGATCGGTTCGCTGGCCCTCGAAGACATCTGGCCCTTCCTGGACAACCAGGACACCGAGGTCGCCGACGACATCCGCGCGTTCCTGCGCTCCCGGTGGCTCGCCAACGACCCCCACCACATCAAGGCGGCGGCCGAGCACCTGCTGGACGAACCCGACCGCACCCCCGCCCTCGCCGCCCTCCCTCTTCCCCGAGTCGTCGTCTCCGGCTCCCCGGACCTCACCTGGCCCCCACCCGGGGTCGCCGCCATGGCCCACACCCTCTCCGCCCACCTCATCGATGTACCCGGAGGCGGACACTCCCCGAACGTGCACCGCCCGGAGGAGACGGCGACGGCACTGGTGGACTTCTGGGGTTCGCGACTGAGTTGAGGGTGGCCGGGGGAGGGTGGTACGGGTGGGTGCCTGAGCGCTGGTGTAACGCGACGGCGAAGCCGAACCCTGGGGGACGGTCGGAGAAGCAACTAAAGGAAAACGCGACTACTGGCGGGTAGGTTCGCAGGTCAGGAAGTGTCGGCCCCGCGCACGCGGGGATGGACCCGTGGGCGACTCCGCGCTCACGAGGGACTGGGTGTCGGCCCCGCGCACGCGGGGATGGACCGGCCACGACGCTCAGCACTCGCAGTCTGATCGCGTCGGCCCCGCGCACGCGGGGATGGACCTACATCAGAGCGCCCAAAGCGAGCGAAACGCTGGTCGGCCCCGCGCACGCGGGGATGGACCCTCGTAGGTGAGTGCGCACCGGCACTGGATGGAGTCGGCCCCGCGCACGCGGGGGTGGACCAGCGGCTCACGGCATTGCCCCCGTGGCGCAGTAGTCGGCCCCGCGCGGCGGGGATGGACCGTACGCGGCCGATTCCCTGGAAGGGCTCTGACTGTCGGCCCCGCGTACGCGGGGCATCGCATCCCCTTCTCGCCCTTCAGGCTGCCGCCGCCGCGCGTCCCGGACTTGCCTCATCCACCTTCACACCTCCTCCCCGTAACCGGCGGCCCCTCGACTCGTTTTTGTAGTGAACCTGTCATGTAGCGGGGCTACTCTCCGCACGCAGACCCATAAGCCCGCCGCCGCCCGGCCGGTGTGGCGGGCACTCACCAGCCCTGGGAGGGGATCGTGGAGCGACGTTACTTTCTTCGTGGCGCGGTCATCGGCACGTCCACGGCCGCGTTCGGCGGATCGCTGTGGCGGGGGGCGGCGGTGGCCGAGCCCGCGCGGCCGGGGGTGGGGCCCTACGGGGCGCTGCGGCCCGCCGACGGCCATGGGATGCGGCTGCCGAGCGGGTTCAGCAGCCGGGTGGTCGCCCGTTCCCGGCAGCGGGTGGGGCCGACCGCGTACGTCTGGCATGACGCTCCCGACGGAGGAGCCTGTTACGCCGACGGCACGGGCTGGATCTACGTCTCCAACGCCGAGGTGACCCCGGGCGGCGCGAGCGCCATTCGCTTCTCCTCCTCAGGGGCGGTGACCAGCGCGTACCGGATCCTCTCCGACACCCGGCAGAACTGCGCGGGCGGGGCGACCCCGTGGAACACCTGGCTCTCCTGCGAGGAGGTCAGCCGTGGCTATGTGTACGAGACGGACCCGTGGGGCGCCAGGGCGGCGGTGCGGCGGGACGCCATGGGTCGGTTCCAGCACGAGGCCGCCGCGGCCGACCCCGTACGCCGTACGGTCTATCTCACCGAGGACGAGTCGGACGGATGCCTCTACCGCTTCACCCCCACCACCTGGGGTGATCTCTCCGCCGGGCGGCTCCAGGTGCTCGTCGCGGGCTCCGCGACCTCCGGCTCCTACCGCTGGGCCGATGTGCCCGACCCGGACGGCTCGCCCACGGCCACCCGTCAGCAGGTGCCCGGTGCCAAGCGGTTCAGCGGCGGTGAGGGGTGTCACTACGCCAACGACACGGTCTGGTTCACCACCAAGGGCGACAACCGGGTCTGGCAGCTCAACGTGGCGCGTGACACCTACGAGCTCGCCTACGACGACTCCCTCATCTCCGGCAGCGCGCCGCTGACCGGGGTCGACAACGTCACCAGCGCGGCGTCGGGCGATCTGTTCGTCGCGGAGGACGGCGGCACCATGGACATCTGCGTCATCACCCGGGAGGGGATCGTCGCGACCTTCCTGCGCCTCGACGGACAGTCGGCCTCCGAGCTGACCGGACCGGCCTTCTCGCCGGACGGCTCACGGCTGTACTTCTCCAGCCAGCGCGGCAGCGGTGGCTCGTCCTCCGGCGGGATCACCTACGAGGTGACGGGTCCGTTCCGCCGCTGACCACTCCGGTGG
>NZ_JBHVHF010000238.1:0-12988 GCF_042800315.1 Streptomyces sp. NPDC057638 | reverse complement strand
GGTGGCACCGGCGCCCTCCGACGCGGCACCCGCGCCACCGCCACGGCGGCGGCGGGAGCGCCCACCGGAGGCGGAGCCGCCCGCGCGCGCCGACTTCGGCGGCGTCGGCTGGGGGACCTCGATCGTCACGGCCACACCGGAGGGCTCCCGCGCCCCGGTGAGGGTCGTCAGCTCCTCGTCGCTGGAACGGAGCCGGGCGGTACGGGGACGGATACCCGCGTCCGACATCAGCCGGGTCACCTCCCGCTTCTGCTCGGGCAGGACCAGGGTGACCACACTGCCGGAACCCCCGGCGCGGGCGGTGCGGCCGCCGCGGTGGAGGTAGTCCTTGTGGTCGGTGGGCGGATCCACGTTCACGACCAGATCGAGGTCGTCCACATGTATGCCCCGGGCGGCGACATTGGTCGCCACCAACGCGGTGACCTGGCCGTTCTTGAACTGCTCCAGGGTGCGGGTGCGCTGCGGCTGGGACCGGCCGCCGTGCAGCGCCGCCGCGCGGACACCGACGGCCAGCAGCCGCTTGGTGAGCCGGTCGGCGGAGCGCTTGGTGTCGAGGAAGAGGATGACCCGGCCGTCACGGGCCGCGATCCGCGTGGTGACGGCCTTCTTGTCGGTCTCGTCCAGCACGTGGAACACATGGTGCTCCATGGTGGTCACCGCGCCCGCCGACGGATCGACGGAGTGGACCACCGGATCGGTCAGGAACCGCTGCACCAGCCGGTCGATATTGCGGTCCAGGGTGGCGGAGAAGAGCATCCGCTGACCGTCGGGACGCACCTGCTGGATCAGCTTGGTGATCTGCGGCAGAAAGCCCATGTCGGTCATCTGGTCGGCTTCGTCCAGCACGGTGATACGGACGTCACCGAGGGTGCAGTCGCCGCGCTCCACGAGGTCGTTGAGCCGACCGGGCGTCGCCACGAGCACCTCGGCGCCGCGCCGCAGCGCCCCGGCCTGCCGGGTCAGCGAGAGCCCGCCGACCACGGTGGTCAGCCGCAGGTTCACGGCCGTGGCGTACGGGGTGAGCGCGTCCGTCACCTGCTGGGCGAGTTCCCGGGTCGGGACGAGGACGAGGGCGAGCGGCGCCTTGGGCTGGGCGCGCAGCCCGGCGGTACGGGCCAGCAGCGCCAGCCCGAACGCGAGGGTCTTGCCGGAGCCGGTACGGCCACGGCCGAGCAGGTCACGCCCGGCGATCGAGTTCGGCAGCGTGGCGGCCTGGATGGGGAATGGAGTGGTCACACCCTGTGCGGTCAGCGTCTTCAGCAGCGCCCCGGGCATGTCCAGACCGGCGAAGTCCTCGACAGCGGGGAGCGCGGGCGTCGTGCTCTGCGGCAGCCGGAACTCCTGCGGCGGAGATACGGAGGGCCGGGACGCGGACGGGCGGGGCGACGAGGTACGGCGGTTCGACTTCTGGGGCCTGCGGGACATGCGGTGAGGTGCCTTCCTGAAAACAGCGCGAACCGGGGTCCGCACCGTGCTGGTGCGAACCCCGGTCAGCGGATATGCGTCCGGCGATCAGGCGGGGACGATGTTCTCCGCCTGCGGGCCCTTCTGGCCCTGCGTGACGTCGAAGGAGACCCGCTGGCCCTCCTGGAGCTCACGGAAGCCCTGGGTGGCGATGTTGGAGTAGTGGGCGAAGACGTCGGGGCCGCCGCCGTCCTGCTCAATGAAGCCGAAGCCCTTTTCCGAGTTGAACCACTTCACGGTTCCCTGTGCCATGACAATCTCCTTTGGTAGCGCAGAGGCCCCATCCGGAGAAGCCGGAAAAACAAATAATGCGCCCGAGGATAAACATTCCCGTCAGGCGCACATAGGTTCATGGGTACCAAAACTGCAACGCCGCAACCCTAACACAGCCCGGCGGTGACCCCTGGAAACCGTGACGCGGGGTGTTCCGACCGTTTCGCACCGTCCGCCCGGGATGCGGCGATCCCTCACGTGCGGGAACCGGCCTCAGGGCCCCGGAGCAAGGCCGTGGCCCTCCCCCCGGACCGGGAGGAGGGCCACCGAAGCTGACGCGTGTCAGACGTCCCGCTCCCGGGCGAAGGCCACGAACCGGGCCCACTGCCCGACCGGAAGCATCAGCACCGGACCGTGCGGGGACTTGCTGTCCCGGACGGGCACCCGGCCCGAGGCAGCAACGGACGGCGCCCATTCCAGGCACTCAGCACCACCATTGCCGCTGTGCGAGGACTTGACCCACTCCCAAGTGGCATCGCTCATGACGGTTGCTCCCTCCCGGACGGATCAGACGTCCTGCCTCTTTATGAAGGACACGAACCCAACCCATTGCCCGGCAGGAAAGTGAAGAACCGGGCCCTGCGGGGACTTGCTGTCCCGTACCGGCACTCGACCAGAAAGCGCGACGGACGGCGCCCACTCCAGGCAGTTGGCACCACCGTTGGCACTGTACGAGGACTTGACCCACTCCCAAGCAGCAGACGCAGCAGCGGCGTTGCTCATGACGGTAGCTCCTCCATCAAGGACCGGATGTGAGCCGCCGTCTTCGCCGGCGACCACGCACGGGCGGTAAGCCGATGGTAGGCGCGCTCCAGCCTGAGCACTACCCGCGATTCCTCCAGCAGCGTCCCCGTGCTGATGGATTCCTCCCAGGCGACCTGACTGCCATCCCTCATCCTCATCAGCAGGAGCGAGCCGCCCACCAGGGCATGGCCGCAGAACTCGGACGGCATCATCTGCACGATCCCCCTCGGGGTATCGGCGGCATCCACCAGCCGGGCCAGTTGCTCCCGCCAGGCGGCAGGACCGCCAAAACCACACCTCAGCGCTGCCTCGTCCAGGATGAAAGCGGTCTCTGGCCCGCCTTCCGCTTCCAAGCGGGCCTGCCGCACCTGGCGAGCCGCCACCAGCTCATCGATCGTCTCAGCACTGGCGCTGGGGTCATGCTCGATGATGTGCGCCCGGGTGTACGCCTCGGTCTGGAGCAGCCCGGGTACAAGCAGGCCGCTGTACTGCCGGATCACGGCCGCCCGCGCCTCCAAATCCACCATGCGCCGGAACTGGTTCGGGTGGATTTCCCGCACACACAATTCGTACAGCTCCGCGAAGGTTCCACCTGTCCTGAACAACGCGTCGAGCGTGGGTGGCAACTCCGGCGGCGGCATATAGTCCGCGACCTCGATACGGGAGAGATGGCTCTTACCAACGGCCACCTGTCGACCCAACGCCTCCAGCGACAAACCGGCGCCTTCGCGGTAGCCCCTGAGTTTGGCGCCGAACAGATCCCGGGCGCTCTTCTCTGGTGTGACCTTTCTTGATCGGGGCACTTCAACCTCCTCTCCCAAGTACCACCTTGGGACGAGAACTTCTGGCAATCAGACGGACGACAGACGACTCTAGGGGCGAAAACATCAACCTCGCCCCTGAATCTCTGAAAAGAAGACTTACGAGGGAATATTCACCGGAACTTTTCCTTCCATAGATGCCATCCAGTACCGTCCGCCAATTTGTTTAGCCAGCAGGTTCCCTCGACACACCCACAACCATCCGGTTGCACTCACCCTCCCAACATGCAACTCTGAAGTAGCACATCAAATCCACCACCATCGGAGGAGTGCACCACCATGAGCAGGGATCACGACGACCGCGACCGGATCGAGCAGGACATCTTCATCGCCGCGCCCGTCGAGCGGGTCTGGGCGGTGCTCACCGAGCCGGAGCATGTCGGGAACTGGTTCGGGCAGGGGGAGCCGACGCCCGTGGATCTGCGGCCGGGCGGGACGATGCTGCTGGATCACGGGGAGGAGGGGCGGTTCCCCGCCAGCATCGTGGAGGTGGAGGAGCCGCGCCGGTTCTCCTACCGGTGGGCGACCGCGTACCCCGGGGAGGAGCCGACGCCGGAGAACTCCACCCTCGTGGAGTTCACGCTCACACCGGAGGGCGAGGGGACCCGGCTGCGGGTGTTGGAGATCGGGTTCGCCCATCTGACGATTCCCGAGGAGCGCCGGGGCAGCGCGTCGTACGAGTCCCATGTGGGCGGCTGGAACGAGCAGCTCGGGAACGTCCGGGACTACGCGGAGCGACGGTCCGGATGAACGGAGGCACACCGCCGGGGGCGGCGGACGAGGAGGTCTCCCGGGTGCTGGCCGCGCTCGCGGACCCGACCCGGCGGCGGATCCTCGACGCGCTGGTGCGGCACGGCGAGTCCACGGCCACCGCGCTGGCGGTGGAGATCCCGGTCAGCAGGCAGGCGATCGTCAAGCACCTGGGGGTGCTGGACCGGGCCGGGCTGGTGACCGCGCGGCGCGCGGGCCGGGAGGCGTTGTTCACCGTCGTCCCGGGGACGATGGACGCGACCGCCGCGTGGATGGAGCGGACGGCCGCCGCCTGGGGTTCGCGGCTGGCGGCGATCCGCCGGATCGCGGAGGTCACCGAGCGGGCGGAGGCCCATCACCGGCGTGGGGAGTGAGCCCCCGGAACTGGAACCACCCCCGTCCCCGGCGTGGGGGCCGGGAACGGGGGCGGGATCAGGGGGGTGTCACGAGGACACCCGGGGTGGGCGTCAGCCCATGTGCGGGTAGCCGTACTCGGTCGGCGGAACCAGCGTCTCCTTGATGGCGCGGGTCAGCGTCCAGCGCATCAGGTTCTGCGGCGCGCCCGCCTTGTCGTTGGTGCCCGAGGCCCGGCCGCCACCGAAGGGCTGCTGGCCGACGACGGCACCGGTCGACTTGTCGTTGATGTAGAAGTTGCCCGCGGCGAAGCGGAGCTTCTCCATCGTGTGCGCGGCGGCGGCGCGGTCGTTGGAGATGACGGCACCGGTCAGCGCGTAGTCGGAGACCGACTCCATCTGGTCCAGCATGGCGTCGTAGCCGTCGGCCGACTCGTCCTCGTACACGTACACGGCGAGGATCGGACCGAAGTACTCGGCCTTGAAGACCTCGTTCTCCGGGTCGGTGCAGGCGATGACGGTCGGGCGGACGAAGTAGCCGACCGAGTCGTCGTAGCTGCCACCGGCGATGATGGTGCAGGCCGGGTCGGCGGCGGCACGGTCGATCGCGGCCTTGTTCTTGGCGAACGAGCGGTCGTCGATCACGGCGCCGATGAAGTTCGACAGATCGGTGACGTCACCCATGGTGATGCCGTCGACCTCGGCCGCGAACTCCTCCTTGAACCCGTCGTTCCAGATGGACGCGGGGATGTACGCGCGGGAGGAGGCCGAGCACTTCTGGCCCTGGAACTCGAAGGAACCACGGGTCAGCGCGGTCTTCAGCACGGCGCGGTCGGCGCTCGGGTGGGCGACGACGAAGTCCTTGCCACCGGTCTCGCCGACGATCCGCGGGTACGAGCGGTACTTCTCGATGTTGTTGCCGACCGTCTTCCACAGGTGCTGGAAGGTGCGGGTCGAGCCGGTGAAGTGGATACCGGCCAGGTCGCGGTGGTTCAGCGCCACCTCGGAGACGGCGATACCGTCACCGGTCACCAGGTTGATGACGCCCTTGGGCAGACCGGCCTCCTCCAGCAGCTGCATCAGCAGCACGGCGGAGTGGGTCTGGGTCGGGGACGGCTTCCACACCACGACATTGCCCATGAGGGCGGGGGCGGTGGGGAGGTTGCCCGCGATGGCGGTGAAGTTGAAGGGCGTGATCGCGTAGACGAAGCCCTCCAGCGGGCGGTGGTCCATGCGGTTCCACACGCCGGGAGCGTTGGCCGGGGGCTGCTCGGCCAGGATCTCGCGGGCGTAGGCGACATTGAACCGCCAGAAGTCCACCAGCTCACAGGGGGTGTCGATCTCCGCCTGCTGCGCGGTCTTGGACTGGCCCAGCATGGTGGAGGCGGCCAGCGTCTCGCGCCAGGGGCCCGCCAGCAGCTCGGCGGCGCGCAGGATGATCGCGGCGCGGTCGTCGAAGGACATCGCGCGCCAGGCGGGGGCGGCGGCCAGGGCGGCGTCGATCGCGTCCTGGGCGTCCTGCTGGGTGGCGCCCGCGAAGGTGCCGATCACGGCGGAGTGGTTGTGCGGCTGGACGACGTCGACCCGCTCGCCACCGCCCATGCGGCGCTCGCCGCCGATGGTCATCGGCAGCTCGATGGGGTTGTCGGCCAGCTCCTTGAGCTTGGCCTCCAGACGGGCCCGCTCCGGGGAACCGGGGGCGTAGCCGTGCACCGGCTCGTTGACCGGCGCGGGAACCTTGGTCACAGCGTCCATGGGTGCCGAATCTCCTTTAATCAGTAGGTCAGTTGGGGGGTTCAGCCGCGGCTGACCATCGAACGCAGGAAGAACGCCAGGTTGGCGGGGCGCTCCGCGAGGCGGCGCATGAAGTACCCGTACCAGTCCGTGCCGTATGCGATGTAGACCCGCATCCGGTGTCCTTCGGCGGCGAGCTTGTGCTGCTCGGCCTCGCGGATGCCGTAGAGCATCTGGAACTCGTAGTCGTCGAGCTTGCGGCCGGCCCGACGGGCGAGCTCCTGGGTGATGGAGATGATCCGGGGGTCGTGCGACCCGATCATCGGGTAGCCCTCGCCCTCCATCAGGATCTTCAAGCAGCGGATGTACGCCTTGTCGACCTCGGCCTTGTCCTGGTACGCGACGGTCGCGGGCTCCTTGTAGGCGCCCTTGACCAGCCGGACCCGGGAGCCCGCGTCGGCCAGCATGTGGCAGTCGTCCTCGGTGCGGAAGAGGTACGACTGGACGACCGCGCCGGTCCGCGGGAAGCGCTGGCGCAGCTCCGCGTGGATGGCGAGGGTCGAGTCGACGGTGGTGTGGTCCTCCATGTCGAGGGTGACCGTGGTGCCGATGGCGTGGGCGGCCTCGACGACCGGCGTGACATTGCGCAGCGCCAGGTCATGGCCGCCGCTGAGGGCCTGGCCGAAGGAGGAGAGCTTGACCGACATCTCGGCCTTCTCACCGAGGCCGAGCGGGGCGAGGGCCTCGATCAGCTCCAGGTAGGCGTCACGGGCGCGCAGCGCCTCGGACGGGTCGGTGATGTCCTCGCCGAGGACATCCAGCGTGATCTCCAGGCCGCTCGCGGCGGTGTCCTGGACGACCGGGGTGATCTCCCGGACGTTCTCACCGGCGATGAAACGGTTCACCACGGGCTTGGTGACCGGGGCGGCCGAGACGATACGGCGCATCTTGTCGCTACGCGACGCGGCGAGGATCACGGGACCCAGCACAGGGACCTCCACGGAGTAGACAGGGCCGGACGGACCACCGTGAATCGGATCCGAACGGCACGAAGAACCACCGTGAAATCTAAGGATCGCGCGTTCGGCCAGCCATCGACACCTGTCACGCATCCGTGGCCGGGATCTCAGACATCTGTCTGAAGGGCATGCCAGAATGTCCGAATGAAGGGTGATTACCAGGAGCTGGTCGACGAGATCTCCGCCCTGCTCGCCGCCCCGGCGACACTGGAGAACCGCGACTTCGGCCTGATCGCCTTCGGCGCGCACGACAGCGAGGACGACAGCGCGATGGACCCGGTCCGCACCCGGTCGATCCTCACCCGGGGGTCCACCCCGGCCGTCCGGGCCTGGTTCGAGGGGTTCGGCATCGCCCGCGCCACCGGGCCCGTCCATATCCCCGCCGCCCCGGACGCCGGGGTCTTCCGGGACCGGATCTGTCTTCCGGTGCGCCACCGGGGCATCGCCCTGGGCTACGTCTGGCTGCTGGACACCATCCCCGGACCCACCGAGGAGCAGCTCACCGCCGCGATGGAGGTCGCCGCCCGGATCGGGGTGCTCCTCGCCGACGAGGAGCGCGCGGGCGCCGATCTCTCCCGCGAGCTGCGCGCCGTCCTCACCGCCGAGCGGAGCTGGCAGTACGACATGGCCGTGGCGGCCCTGCGGACCGCCCTCGGCGGCGAGGAACGGGGTACGGAGGGGCCGCACGCCCTGGTCTGCGTCACCCCCTGGCCGCTGGCCGACGCGCCCTCCGTCCGTTCGCTGCCGGGGGTCGCCGCCCTGTGCGCCCTGCCGCCGGGCTCCCCTCCCCCGGCCGGACCGGCGGCCCCGGCCGCCCAGCGCAAGGCCCCCGCGAAGAAGGAGCACTCCGCCCAGGAACAGGCCGGGCGGGCGAAGGGCACCGGGGAGAGCGCGCCCACCGGCCCCCGTACCCTCGCGGCCCTGGTCCGGCTGCGCGCCACCGACACCCCCTCCCCCGCCCTGACCGCCGCCGAGCGGCTGCTGGCCACGGCGGCGCCCGGGGCGACGGCGGGGGTCGCCACGCCCCGGCTGGGACTGGCGGCGCTGGACGCGTCCTGGCGGGAGGCCGCGGGCGCGGCCCGGGCCGCCCGCGCCGAGCCCGCGCTGGGCCCGGTGGCCCAGTGGTCCGGGATCGGCCCGTACCGGATGCTGACCGCGCTGCCACCGGGCGCCGCCCGCGACCCGGCTGTCGGCGCCCTGCTGGAGCCCGCCCACACCGAGCTGGCCCGCACGGCGGAGTCCTTCCTCGACTGCGGCGGGCAGGCGGGCCGCACCGCCGCCGCGCTCGGCATCCACCGGCAGACCCTCTACTACCGGCTCTCCCGGGTGGAGCAGCTCACCGGACTGGATCTGGCGGAGGGCGAACACCGGCTGCTGCTGCATATGGCACTCAAGGCGGCCCGGCTGTAGCACCGCCCCACCTACCGGGGGCGGGGAGCACTCCAGCGGGCCGGACGCGTACCGGGGCACCGAGACTCACGGCCGGAAGCCCAGGACGTGAGGCCTGGGGCCAGGGGCCGGAAATCGAGGACCGGGGCCAGGAATCGCGGCCCGGGGCCAGGGGTGGAGGGCCGGGCATCAGCGCCGGGCGCCGGGGCGTCAGTGCCGCCCCAGGATGCCCCGCTCATACGCCCGCGCCACCGCCGCCGCCCGGTCGCTTACGCCCAGCTTGGCGTAGAGATGGGTGAGATGGGTCTTCACCGTCGCCTCGCTGATGAACAGCTCCCGGGCGATCTCCCGGTTGGAGGTGCCCCGGGCGACCAGCGCCAGGACCTCCCGCTCCCGGGCGGAGGGCGGCTCGACGCCGGGTGAGCGGACGGCGGAGACCAGCCGGGAGGCGACCGCCGGGGAGAGGACCGTACGGCCCTCCGCCGCCGCGCGCACTCCGGCGAAGAGCTCCTCGCGCGGGGTGTCCTTGAGCAGATAGCCCGTCGCGCCCGCCTCGATCGCGGGAAGGGTGTCGGTGTCCGTGTCCCAGGTGGTGAGGACCAGGACCCGGGCCCGGACCCCCCGGCGGGTCAGCTCGGCGATGGCATCCACCCCACCGCCCCCGGGCATCCGCAGATCCATCAGGACCACGTCCGGGTCGAGCGCGACGGCCAGGGCGACGGCCTCCACCCCGTTGGACGCCTCACCGAGGACACGGAAGCCGGGCGCGGAGGCGAACATGCCGCGTAGTCCGTCCCGTACGACGGGGTGGTCGTCCACGATGAGGAGGGAGATCACGGCGTCGGCGGCCGGTTCCCCGCTCGCGCGGACCTCGGCGCCGGAGGGCTCGTCAGGGCTCATGTCGTATCCACGGTACGCGAGCTGACACCGCCGTACCGCCCCCGGGTTCGGACTCGACGGTGAGGGAACCGGTCAGGCGCTCGGCACGGGCGCGCATCCCATCGAGTCCGAAGCCACCGGAACCGGATCGTCCGGGCCGGGTCAGCGGATCGAAGCCCTGTCCGTCGTCGCGGATGTCCACGGTGATCTCGTCGTCCATGAAGCTGAGGGTGACACCGACGCGGGACGCGGCGGCGTGCTTCGCCGCGTTCGCCAGGGCTTCCTCGGTGATCCGCAGCAGCGTCGCCGAAACCTCCCCGTGCAGTTGGCGCGGCGTGCCGGTGGCGGTGAACTCCGCCCGTACGCCGTTGTGTTCCGACCACTGGTCGACCGTCTTGCGCAGCGCCTGCGGCAGCCCGTCATACGCGAGGCCCACGGGCGCGAGGTTGTGTACCGAGCGGCGGGCCTCGCCCAGGCTGTGGCGGGCCAGGTCGGTGGCGCGGTCCAGATGGACCCGGGCGGCGGCCGGATCCGGGGTGTTCGCGACGACCGTGAGCTGGGCGATGATGCCGGTCAGCCCCTGGGCGATGGTGTCGTGGATCTCCGCGGCCAGCCGCCGTCGCTCATCGGCGACCCCCGCCTCCCGTGCCTGGACGAGAAGCTGGGAGTGGAGGGCCGCGTTCTCGTCGAGGGCCTGCTGGAGGGCGGTGTTGGCGCGCTCCAGCTCGACGATGGCGGCGGCCCGGGCGCGCGAGCGCTTCTCCTGCTGTTCGTAGAAGCGCCCGACGATCAGCAGCAGCCCGATGTTGAAGAGCAGCATCCCGGCGAAGACCGCCCCCTGCTCCGCGCTGTGGAACGGCAGCCCTCCGCTCTGGGCGCTGGCCACCGGCAACGCGCAGGCGAACGGCGCGATCCGCCGCCAGCGCGCCCCGGCGACCAGGTCATGGCCGTCGAAGTAGCCGGTGGCCGCGTACAGGGCGAAGAACTCGTTCAGCCAGGTGAGCGCGAACCCGATCGCCCACCGCGCCACGTAGTACACCGTCCCGGTGGCATGCGGCCCCGGATGGACCCGCTCGATCCGGCCCCACCAGACCTGGAGCGCGAGCGCCGCCACGACCAGCACGACGACCGCGACCCGTTCGGCCGTGCCCGGTGTCAGCTTGGCCCCGGCGACCGCGAGCAGCGCGGAGAAACCGAGCAGTCCATACGGCAGCCACCGGGGGAAGAATCCCACCCACCGTTCGAACTCCGCGTCCGTCATCGTCATCCCTCGGTCCCCCGACTCCCCCGTACTCCCCCGCCCGCCGTTACTCCCAGCGGAACCAGCGTGTGGCCGCGGCCGACAGGAGTATCGCCCACACCGCGGGCACCCCCAGGTGCGCCCAGTCGGGCCAGTCCCCCGCCGCCGCCTGGTCCAGGGCGCGGGCCGCGGCGCCGAAGGGGGTGAACACCACGATGTCGGCGAGGACGTCCGGCATGGCCCGCACCGGAATCCAGACGCCCGCGAAGAAGAGCATCGGGAAGAACACGGCGGACCCGATCGCCAGCGCGATCTTCGCGGTCCGGGCGAGTGCCGCCACGAACGCCCCCATGGCCAGCGCGGCGGCGGCGGCGAGCAGCAGCGCCAGCGCGTATCCGCCGACATGGCGCGGCAGCGCCACATCGAAGGCGAGCCGCCCCACCGCCAGCGACACCAGCGCGGACAGCAGGGCCGCGGCGCCGTTCAGCCCCATCTGCGCGGAGAGCAGGGCGGACGGACGGACCGGGGTGGCCGACATCCGGCGCAGGATCCCGCGCTCGCGGTAGCCGGTGAGCACGGGCGGCATGGCCTGGAGGCTGGCCACGATCAGGGCGACCAGCACGGCCACGGGCACATAGACATCGATCAGCCGGATGCCGCCGAGGCCGTCGCTGGTCTCCCGGAACATGGGCACCAGTCCCAGGATCACCAGCAGCATCGGCGGGAAACCGAGGATCCAGAAGACATTGCTCGGCTCGCGCAGGAAGAGCCGGGCCTCGGCGCGCAGCACGGCGGTGCGGGCGGAGACGGTCGGTGTGGTGGTGGGCAGGGCGAGGGGTGGGGTGGGTGTCATGGCGCGGCTCCTGTGAGTCGGGGCTTCGGGATCCGTCGGGTGCGGGGCACGTG
The DNA here is from genome assembly GCF_042800315.1 of Streptomyces sp. NPDC057638. NCBI lineage: Bacteria > Bacillati > Actinomycetota > Actinomycetes > Kitasatosporales > Streptomycetaceae > Streptomyces > Streptomyces sp. NPDC057638. The sequence goes on along the minus strand of NZ_JBHVHF010000238.1, from coordinate 1,416 downwards.
CCCGGATCGGGCGTCGCGAGAGGCGATCGTCACGGGGACGAGGACGCTGCGGGGACGAGGGGGCTGGGGGCTGTGGGGACCAGGGGGCCGCGGGCATCGGTCATCACGGCGGCACGGGCATCGCGCGGACGGTGTGCCGTCACGGCAGGACGGACACCGCCGGGAACAGATGGCCTCCTCCTCATCGCCGATCCGGTCGTCCCACCGTCGTGAGATCCAGGAAGGCGTCGTCCAGCGTCGCGTCGGTGACCCGGAGCTGGTGAGCCGTGACGCGGTGCCAGGCGAGCAGCGAGATCACCGCGTTGACGGTCTCGTCGGTGCCGCTGAGCGTGATCCGCCCGTCCTTGTGCTCCAGGGAGGCGAGCGCGGGCAGCGCCGCCAGCTCCCCCTCCTCCAGAGGGGCCGACGGGGTGAAGGAGATGACCGTGCCTCCCGCCGCGCGGCCGATCAGTCCGCGCGGTGTGTCCAGCGCGGTGATCCGCCCGCCGTCGATCAGCGCGATCCGGTCGCAGAGGCGCTGTGCCTCCTCCATGAAGTGGGTGACGAGGAGAACCGTGACCCCGCGCGCCCGGACGTCCTCCACGATCTCCCAGGTGTCCCGGCGGGCCCGGGGGTCGAGCCCGGTGGTCAGCTCGTCCAGGACGACGACCCGGGGGTCGCCGATCAGCGCGAGCGCGATGAACAGCCGCTGCTTCTGGCCCCCGCTGAGCACCCCGAACCGGGTCTTCAGCCGCTCGGTGAGCCCCAGCCGCTCGGCCAGCGGACGCCAGTCGAGCGGGCGCGGATAGAAGGCGGAGTACAGCTCCAGCGCCTCCCGGACGGTGAGTTTGGCCTGGAGTTCGCTCTCCTGGAGCTGGGCGCCCAGCAGCCGGGTCACCTCGGCGCGGTCGGTGACCGGGTCGAGCCCGGCGACCCGTATCCGGCCCCCGTCGGGGACGCGCAGCCCCTCGACGCACTCCACGGTCGTGGTCTTGCCCGCGCCGTTGGGCCCGAGGATCCCGAAGATCTCCCCCTCCTGGACGGTGAAGGAGACACCGTCGACGACATTCCGGCCGCCGTAGGACTTGCGCAGATCGCTGACTTCGACGACGGCCCCCCGGGCCCCCGTACCTCTGTTCACCGTGGTCATACCAGGAGCTTCCCGCGCGGGCCCGCACCGCCACATCGCCCATCGCGCTCGCGCTCACATCATCCGATCGGCTGATCGGCGGCTACGACCGGGCCGCGCGGACCACACCGGGCGCGGGACTCCGTACGGGTGCGACGGCTCTCCGCTCGGGCCGGGCCCACCGGCACTCCGTACCGGCACGACGGGATACCGCACGGCCCGCCCGACTCCGTACCCGTACCCGTACCCGTACGACGGGATAACGCCCCGGAACATGACAGCGGCCCCGCCTCCGCAGGAGAGGAGGC
>NZ_JBHVHF010000237.1:0-13131 GCF_042800315.1 Streptomyces sp. NPDC057638 | reverse complement strand
CAACGCAGGGGGTACCCCCGGGCCGAAGGCCCAGGGGGAGAGGTGCCGTGCCGGGCGTCGCGGGCCGGTGAACCTTTCCGGTCACAGCACTAGCGGCCGGTACGGACGGGCACGCGACGGCGGCGGCGCTCCGCGCCCCGGTGGCCCCGCCCACGCTCCCCCTGGGTGCCGCGCGGGCCGAGGCCGAGCCAGATCCGTACCTCCGTACCGCCGAGGACGGAGCTGCCGAGCCGGACGTCACCGCCGGTGGACTCGGCGACCCGGCGGACGATGTCCAGACCGAGGCCGGTGGAACCGGCGCGGGCGCCGCTGTTGCCCCGGGCCATCGCGGCGGCCGGGTCGGCGATGCCGGGACCTGCGTCGGAGACCAGGATGATCACCGCGTCCTCGCCGTTGTGGACGTCGACGGAGAAGGCCGTGCCCTCGGGGGTGTGGCGGAAGACATTGCCGAGGAGGGCGTCGAGGGCGGCGGTCAGCTCGGGCCGGGCGACCGGGATGCGCACCGGGCGGTCCACGCCCGCGACCCGGACCTTGCGGTCCTCGTCCTCCGCCAGGGCCGACCAGAAGTCCATCCGCTCGCGGACCACCTCCGAGACATCACAGCCCGCGCCCGGGCCCGCCGCCGTGGTCTGCGGCTTGGCCTCGCGGGCGGTCCGGATGATGGTGTCGACCTCGCGCTCCAGCTGCTCCACGGCGGCCCGGGTCTGGTCGGCGGCGGGGCCCTCGCCGAGGGAGGCCGCGTTGAGCCGGAGCACGGTCAGCGGGGTGCGCAGCCGGTGCGAGAGATCGGCGGCGAGTTCGCGCTCGTTGGCCAGGAGCTGGACCACCTGGTCGGCCATGGCGTTGAAGGCGATGGCGGCCGAGCGGAGCTCGGCGGGGCCCTCCTCGGGGACCCGGACGCCCAGTCGGCCCTCGCCCAGCTCCTGGGCCGCGTCCGCGATCCTCCGGGCCGAGCGGACCATCCGTACGCCCAGCCGGTCGGCGACGGCGAGGGAGCCGACGATCAGGCCGACGCCCACCCCGGTGAGGACCAGCCAGGCGGTGGTGACGCCCTTGGAGACCTCGTCGTCGGGGATGAAGACCTCGACCAGCGCGATCTGGCCGCTGCTGATCGCGGTCGGCTGGAGCAGCGCCCAGCCGCTGGGGACCTCGGTGGTGGAGGCGCGGCCCAGCCGCTGGGTGGTGACCAGATCGCCCCGGGCGGCCCGGCGGGTGCCGATCTCGGTGGGTACGGAGCCGGGCTCGCCGGAGGCGGGAACGTGGACCGCCATCCGGCCCATCGCGCCCGCCTGCGTCGACTGGACGGCGCGCTGGAGCTGTTCCCGGTCGACGGTGATGGACAGGGTGGGGCCGAGCGCGGCGGCCTGCCGTTCGGCGTGGGTGAAGGCCCGGTCCCGGGCCATCTCCTTGATCACGAGCCCCAGCGGCACGGCGAAGGCCACCACGACCATCGCGGTGACCGCCAGGGCGACCTTGACCAGAGCCCATCTCATGGCTGTCGTCCTCTGGGGTGTTCCGGGTGGGGGGCGGGCGGCGGTTCGAGTTTCACCCCGACCCCCCGCAGGGTGTGGAGATAGCGGGGACGGGCGGCCGTCTCGCCCAGCTTCCGCCGGAGCCAGCTCAGATGGACGTCGATGGTCTGGTCGTCCCCGTAACTCTGCTGCCAGACCTCGGCGAGGAGTTCCTTGCGGGGGACGACCACGCCCGGGCGCCCGGCGAGGAAGGTCAGCAGATCGAACTCGCGGCGGGTCAGATCGAGGGGGGCGCCGTCGAGTTCGGCCTGGCGGCGCAGCGGGTCGATGGAGAGCCCGCCGACCTGGATCACCCGCGACGGCGGGGCCTCACCGGCCGACGCCCGCGAGCGCCGCAGCACCGCCGCCATCCGCGCGGAGAGGTGCTCCACGGAGAAGGGTTTGGTGAGGTAGTCGTCGGCACCCGCGTTGAGCAGCCGGACGATCTCCATCTCGTCGTCCCGGGCGGTCGCGATGATCACGGGTACGTCGGTGATGCCGCGGAGCATCTTGAGCGCCTCGGCGCCGTCCAGATCGGGCAGCCCGAGATCCAGGATGACCACGTCGAACGGGAAATGAGCCACCTCTCGCAGCGCTTCCAGGGCCGTGCCCACACTGCGGACGGTGTGGGTGGCCTCGGTGAGATGCCGGATGAGGGCCGAGCGCACGAACTGGTCGTCCTCGACCACGAGCACACTTGCCATGGGCCGCACCGTACGCCATACGGGGGACACTCGGTCATGTGGCCGAAGATCCGGAACAGCTTGGTCCCGTTGGGGACAGGATGAGGGCGGGTGGTGCAGTATGACCCCGATGCGTAGAGGACTTGTACATGCCATCGCGTGGACGCTGTCCACTGGCGCGGCTGTCACGCTGTCGTGGTGGGGCGTTCACTCCGTCATGTCGGGGACCGCCTACGATCCGCCGCGCGCCCTGCCGATCAACACCGACGCCAAGAGCGCCTCCGAGGACGTCGAACCCCTGGTCTCCTCGACCCAGCGCCCCCCGTCCCGGGACACCAAGCCGGGCACCGTCAAGCAGTCCAGCAACCGGGAGCGGGGGCAGGGCGACTCCGGTCGCGAGCCGTCCCTCACCCCCTCACCCGACCAGGGAACTCCCGCCCGCGACCCCGCGTCTGACAAGCCGTCGGGCGGCGCCAAGCCCGATCACTCGGAAGGCGACGGCGCCGTCCAGTCGCACACCGTGGACGGTGGCCGGGTGGTGCTCTCCCTCGGCGAGAAATCGGCCCAACTGGTCAACGCCACACCCAATCCCGGCTGGGAGATGAAGGTGTGGACCGAGCCCTTCTGGCTCCGGGTGACCTTCACCAAGGACGGCCGCGAGGTGTCGGTCTTCTGCACCTGGAACGGGGGCGAGCCCCGGGTGGAGTTCGACGACCGTACGAAGTGAGCGCGGTGCCGTGTGCGCGGGTGCGCGGGTGCGCCGGGCGTTCGCGCGGGCTACTGGAAGACCGAGGGCGGCGGGGCGGGTGAGGGACGGGCCGAGGCGTCACGCACCGGGAGCGCGCCACCGGTGAAGTCCAGCAGGGCCCGGCCCTGTTCGACCCGGCCGGGATGTGGATCGCTCGCCACCCGGCGGGTCAGCTCGGCGACCGGCAGCGGCACAGCCGAGGCCAGCAGGATCGCGTTGCCGAAGCGCCGCCCGCGCAGCACGGCGGGATCGGCCGCGAGCGCCCGCTCCGGGAAGACCTCCGCCACCGTGGCGACCTGGGCCCGCAGATGGGCCAGCGGGGGCCCGTCGGCGATGTTCGCCGCGTACTGACCCCCCGGGCGCAGCACCCGGCGGACCTCGGCGAGGAACTCCGTACTCGTCAGATGCGCCGGGGTACGGGCGCCGCTGAAGACATCCGCGATCACCAGGTCCGCCCAGCCGTCGGCGAGCCGTCCGAGCCCCTCCCGGGCATCGGTGGAGCGGACCCGGACCCGGGCGTGCGGGGCCAGCGGCAGATGGGTGCGGATCAGCGGGACCAGGGCCGCGTCCCACTCCATGATCTGCTGGGTGGAGCGGGGACGGGTCTCGGCGACATAGCGGGCGAGGGTGAAGGCGCCGCCCCCGAGGTGGGCCACCTGAAGCGGGCGGCCGGGCGGGGCGGCGAGATCGATGACATGGCCGAGGCGCCGCTGGTACGCGAAGGAGAGATGGGTCGGATCGTCCAGATCCACATGGGACTGCGGGGCGCCGTCGATCAGCAGGGTCCAGGCGGCGGGCCGCTCGGGGTCGGGGACGAGTTCGGCGACGCCGCCGGTGATGGGGGCGGTGATGGTGGTGGGGCGGGGCGCCGCGTCACCGCCTCGTCTCTTGCTGCGTGCCATACCGGCCATTATCCGCCCGGATGGAGGGCTCCGACGGAGGGCCCCGATGGAGGGCGGGGCGGATGGGCCGCACGAGGTCAGGCGCAGTTGTCGGCGACGGCCAGCAGGCGGGCCGCCTCGCCCAGAGCCATACGCAGCACCCCCGGGTCCGTCAGCGCCTCCGCGTCGCCGGGCGGCAGCAGCCACCCCGCGCCCGCGCCGCGCTGCGGCGATCCGGATGGCCCCGTACAGGCACTGCCCGGCATGTCCCAGTCACTGGCCGTACCGGACGGCACCAGGAAGCCGAGGGTGTCCCCGGCCCCGTTGTGGAGGACCGGTCCGACCGAGGGCTCACCCGCGCGGCGCAGGATGTCCACGGCCTCCAGGCCCTGGCGGGTGGGGACGGTGACCAGATCGCACGTCCGGGCGGGGGCCGGTACGGGGGCCAGTGACGGGCCGCTCTCGGCGCTGGGGAGGTGCTGGGCGTTGGTCGGGACGCTGGCGACGACGGCGGTGCCGTCGCGGGCCGGGAAGGCACCGCTGACGTCGAAGTCGAACTCGTTGTCGGTGCTGTCGGCGGTGCTGCCGATAGTGCCGACGGGGCTGTCGTCGATGGCGCTGTCGAGGGCACCGTCGCCGGAGGCGCTGAGGTCGCCGCCGAAGGTGGTGCCGAAGTCGCTGTCGGGGGTGATGCGGAAAACGGTGCTGGTGGTGGTGCTGGTCTCCATGTCGGCCTCCAACACGGGGGTCCCCTCCTCGCTCACCTGAAGACACGCGTCGCGCCTCCGGGGGGTTCAACGCCCGCGCGCGTCAAGGGCAACGGCGCCACTCCGCCCGAACGATGGCAGTTCATGGCAGATCCCGGAGAGGTCCGGGACCCCGTGTCCAGACTCTAGGGAAACGTCCCGCCCCCTCGGCGAGAGAGGCCCCGCCATGGCGTCGCCGTCCCGAGCACCCACGCCCAATCCATCGTTCCGGAAGCTGCGCGGCCGCCGCTCACCCGCGGAGTTCGCCGCCCTCGTGCGCAAGGCGGGCCGGGAGATCGGCGAGAACGTGTCCTGCGACGCGCGCTACATCGGACGGGTGGAGTCCGGGGCGATCCGCTGCCCCAACTATGCCTATGAGCGGGTATTCCTCCATATGTTCCCGGGACTGTCGCTGCTGGATCTGGGGTTCACCGCCCGCGAACGGGTACGAGGCAGAGGGCGGACACCGTCCCGGGCCACCCCACCGGGACCGGCCGCCGACGAGTGGGACGACGGCCCTGACGCCCCCCGGACCCGGGACGACGGCACGGCCGACGGCGGGGAGGAGACCGACGTGTTGCGTCGCGCGTTCATGACCAGCGGATCCGCCACCGTGGCGGCCTCCTTCGGACTGGGAGGCGGCATCGGGGCCTTCCTGCTGACGGGAGCCGCGGAGGCCGACACCGGCCCGGCGCGCGGCGCAGGCCCCCCCGCCGCGCACCGGCCCCGGGTCGGCGCGACCGAGGCGGCGGCCGTCGAAGCCGCGGTACGCCGGATCCGGCTGCTGGACGACCGGCACGGCGCCGACGGGCTCTACCAGCGCGCCGCACAGCCCCTGCGGGCCGCCTACGCCCTCCTGGACGCCGGGATCTCCCGGCGGGCCACCGCCGCCCGGCTCCACTCCGGTGCCGGGGAACTGGCCCTCTCCGTGGGCTGGCTCGCCCATGACTCCGGCCGTCACGACGAGGCCCGCTCCCACTACACGGAGGCGCTGGCGACCGCGCGGGCCGCCGCGGACCCCGCCCTGGAGGCGCACGCCTTCTCCAACATCTCCTTCCTCGCCCGGGACGCGGGCCGCTACCGCGAGGCCGTACGCGCCGCCGAGGCCGGTCAGCGGGCCGCCCGCGAGGTCGGCTCGCCCTGGCTGCACTCCCTGCTGGCGCTGCGCGAGGCGGGCGGCTGGGCGGGCCTGGGCGACCGCGCCGCGTGCGAACGCGGGCTCACCCGGGCCCGGGGGCACTTCGACCGGGGGGACGCGGCCGGGGCGCCCGCGTGGATGTCCTTCTTCGGCGAACCGGAGATGGAACTGCTGCGCGCCCAGTGCTGGTCCGCGCTCGGCGACTTCTCCCGCGCCGCCCAGCACGCCCACCGCGCGGCCGCGCTCCAGGATCCGCGCTTCACCCGCAACCTCGCGCTGTGCCGGGCGGAGCTGGCGCTGGACCTGGCGCGGGGGGACGCACCGGACGCGGCGGGGGCGGCGGGGCACCAGGTGCTGGATCTGCTGGACGGGGTGCGGTCGGCCCGGATCGAGTCCATGCTCGCGACGACGGCACGCCACCTCCGCCGCCACCGGCCCCACGAGGCCGTCCACACCTTCCTGCGCCGCCACGCGGCCTGACCCGCGGCCCTGCCTGGCCCCGGGCGGTTCGGCCTCACTCCTCGCGGGGTGCGCGCGGGCCCGGACTCCGCGGAGGAGGTTCCGCCCCGTACGAACCGGGGCCGCCGGGCGGAACGGCCTGCCCAGGCGTTGGTCGCAGCCCCGCTCCACAAGCGGGTGGGGCACCCTGGGGAAGCAGCCCGGCGCGGGGCTACCGGGTCAGGGGGACGCGGTGTTCGGCGAGGTGGGAGAGGACGGCGTGGTTGGCCTCCCAGCCGTCCGGGAACTTCACCGTCACCCCCAGCCGCACCGGCTCCGTCGACGGATGCTCGTCCAGCAGCTCGGCCACCCCCGCCCGGCACACGACCACGCACGCGTGCCGGTGCCGTGACGCCAGGACGCACAGCCGCCCGGTCTCCAGGTGGAAGGCGGTCGCGTCGGGGCGTCCCGACAGCGGGTGCAGGACCACGGTGACGTCGAACTCGCGGCCCTGGAGGCGGTTGGCGGTGTCGACGGTCACGCCGGTCGCTCCGAGCGCGCTCAGCGCGGCCCGTACGGCCGCGGCCTGGTCGCGGTGGGCGGTGCCGACGGCGATCCGGTCGGCGGTCACCGGGGCGGGTTCCGCTCCGGGGCCGCCGACGGCGACCCCGCCTCGGTCCAGCAGCCGCCGCACCACCTGGGCGACCGCGGCGACGGCTTCCGGATCCGTACGGGGCGTATGGCGGGCGGGCAGTTCGAGCAGGCCCCAGCCGGAGCGGGCGGCCTCGTCCAGGACGCGGTCGTGGGCGGACCCGTCGGAGCGGACGCCGAACGAGAGCGTCCGGTCGCCCGGCCCCGTACCGCTGCGGAACGGCGTGTACGGATAGAACGCGGCCGACACCAGCGGCGCCGCCGACGCCGGGAGCCGCCAGGAGACGGGCAGGCGGTGCTGGGGCAGTTCCGGATTGTGGGCGAGCAGGGTGGAGACGGCGCTGGTGGAGGGGTCGTGGGTGAGGCCGGCCCACTGGTCGGCCCCGACGATGGAGAAGGGGTCGAGCTGGCCGGGGTCGCCCACGAACAGCGCCCGTTCGAAGAGACCGGCGACGGCGAGCAGCGCGTCCGAGCGCATCTGGTACGCCTCGTCCACGATGGCGTGCGGCCAGGGTTCCACACCCTGGACATGCCCCCACTTGGCCGCCGTGGAGATCACCACGTCGAGACCGGCCAGGTCGGTGATCTTCGCCGAGGTGCGGATCTGGGGGTGGTCGTCGAGCGCCTTGTCGTAGGGATCGGGGTCGCTGCTGTGGAGCCGCCCCACCGGCAGGCCGGGGTCCTTCTCGGCGAGGCGCAGGACGAGATCGTCGACCTGGGCGTTGGTCTGCGCGATCACCATCAGGCGCCGCCCCGCCGCCGCGAGCTCCCGGGCGGCGCGCACGACCAACGTGGACTTGCCCGCGCCCGGCGGCGAGTCGACCACCACGCCCCGGTGGGCCGCGCCCAGGGTGTCGGCGAGGATCGCGTCCGTGGCGCGGGCGGCGGCGGCCGCCGGGTCGAAGGCGGTCACAGCAGGTCCTCCGGGGTGATCGGGTCCGGGGCCTCCGCGTCCGTGGCCGGGGGTCCGCCGTGGGTCCATGGGGTGTCCTCCGGTTCGGGCAGGCGCGGTCCGCCGCGTTGGTCGTGGGCGAAGAGGGTCCAGGCGATCCGGTCGCCCTTGCCCGGTACGGTCCCCTCGGCGGGCTCCCTGCCGCGTCCCATGCGGTCCAGCAGCCGCAGCACCAGGACGCCGTCGGCCTCCTCGCGGACCAGTTCGGCCGACTGCGGACGGCCCTCCAGCGAGCGGTAGACCGTGGCGCCCTCCGCGAGCTGGGTCGTGTCGTCGGTGCGGATGGTGACCAGGGGGCGGGGCGCGGGCCGCTTGGACTCGGTCCAGGCCATCACCGTCTCGGTCACCTCGCCCACGAACGCCTCCCCGCTCAGCCGGTACCCCGCCAGCACCAGCGGGTCGTCCAGCGCCTCATGGGCGGCGAGTTCGGCCTGCGCGGTCTCGCGGGTGGCGAGCTTGCGCGCCGCCGTCACCGCGTCGTCACGGCGCGGCTGGGGCGGCTCCCCGGCCCGTACCCGGTCGCGGTGGGCCGTGAACGACCACCGGTCGCGGGTCCAGCGGTCGGGGACCCGCGCGCCCTCCGGCAGCGTCCGCAGCAGATCGAGACCGCGCCACACCGCGTCCCAGGTGGGCAGCGTCTGGGTGCGCAGCAACCGGCGGATCTCCGCCTCCGCGAGGGCGAGTTCGGCGCGCCAGCCGTCCGCCTCCGTGGGGTCCTCGGCCGCGCCCAGTGCCAGCCGCACCCGGTCGTAGCCCTCGATCGCCGGGGCGAGGAGCCTGTTGTCGAACGCCGGGTCGGTGGCGGGCCCGGCCGGCGGGCAGAGCAACTGCCCCTCCGCGTCGCGCGCCTGCTCCGCCCGGAGCGCGGCCTGTGCTCCCGTGAGGTCCGCGGGTGGATCGATCCAGGCGAGCAGCGCGCCCAGGTGCTGGTCCTCCAGCGAGGACTGGCCGGTCGCCCAGTGCCGGTTGAGCAGATCCGTCATCGCCACCAGCAGCGACGAGCCGGGGACCCGGGCCCGCTCCGCGTAGTGCGTCATCCAGCGCCCCAGCAGCGGCACCCGGGGCGGCGCCGGATAGGCCGCCTCCGGGTCCTCCTCGGCGGTGCGCCGGAACCGCATCGACCGCCCCAGCAGCCGGACGAAGTCGACCGCCGCCCGTCCGGGCACGATCAGCTGGGGCGCGTCGGCGCACAGCTCCGCCTCGACCGTGGTCCGCTTCCCGGTCTCCGGGTCGGCGGCCTTGCGCTCCACCAGCTCGACGGTGTCCGCGTACTCCTCCAGATACGGGAGTACGAGGTCGGCGAGTTCGGCGAGGAACGCGAACCGCAGCTCCCGGTCGCGCGGCTGCGCCACGCTGAGCAGCCGCGGCCGGTCGGGGTCGGTGCCCACGAGCGCGCCGAGCGGAGCGCCCGCCTCACCCGCCGTCGTCAGCGGTACGAACACCAGGGGGCGCGCGGAGAGATGGCGGTGGCGCACGGTCGCCAGCGGGCGGGCACGACCGGCCTCGACGGCCTCCAGCCGCGCGAGCGTGGAGATCAGCGACATGTCCGCACCTCCGGGGCGGTGGCGTGGACGCGTCCACAGGTCGCGGGTACGTCCGGTACGGCGCGATCGTGCGCGTCACCATGGCGCACGGCGATGGGAGTACCCCCGGCCGAAGTCCCCCAGGCGCAGGCCTGGGGTGGGGGCACCTCCCAGGCGCAGGCCTGGGGGAGGGCGGACAGCCCGGTCAGACGCATCCGGCGGCCTCCAGGGCCTCCGCGCGCAACGTGGCCGCGCGGCGCAGGGCGGCCACGGCCGGGTCGGCGGGGTCACCGCAGGTGCCACGGGCGGCGGCGAGCACGGAGTCCACCGTCGTCAGACCGCCCAACTCGCCCCGCAGCGAACGCCCGACAGCCGTCACCGCGCCCTCGTCACGGGCCCGGCCACGGCAGTGGAAGGCCAGTTCACAGGCGGCCAGGCACTCGGGCGCGTACGCGGCGCCGACCGACTCGACCGTGGCCGTCAGCTCCTCGCGGGAGCGCCCCGGATCGAACGTGGCGCCCGCCGGGAGGGTGGCGGCGATCTCCTCCACCCGGGTCAGCCGAGCGAGCTGGCGCCGGGTGACCGCGAGCTGCTTGCGGACATCGACCAGGGAAGCGGTCGGGAGGTTGGAGAAGTCCTTGGGGCAGACCAGCAGCACCTGGTGCGCGACCCGGGACCCCTCGGTGAGGGCCGCGACCCGTTCCAGCGCGAGCACATAGACGGCGGCCTGCCGGGCGGCCGCGCCGACCTTCGCCGCGTCGGCGGAGGCGTCGATCATCGGGAACGACTTGATCTCGACGACCGTCCAACTCCCGTCCGGGCGCACCACGATCGCGTCCGGCTCCAGATAGGCCGGGGAACCCGCCACCTCCAGGGCGAGCAGCGGATGGGTCAGCAGCGCCCACCGCCCGGCCGCCGTGGCGTCCCGCAGCGCCAGCGCCGTGCGCGCGGCACGGCCCTCGGGACCGGCGGCCGTCAGATCGGGAACCGTGAACTCCGTCGCGTCCGCCACCCCGAGCAGCCGCATCAGCTCCGCGCCCCCGTCGGACGTGACCCTCGCCTCGAACGCGTTACCCCGCATGAAGGCGAACTGCGACTGGCCGGAGGCCGACGGCGAACCCAGCGCCGCCGCCAGCGCCGCCTTGTCCACCCCGGCGCCGTCCAGCAGCGCGCGGCGGCGGCACCCGGGGTTGGCGGCGAGCGCGGCGAGGGCGCGGGCGTCGAGGGGGCGGGGGCGGGTAGTGGGGCCGCGGAGTTCCGCGAGGCGGTGGCGGAGGGGGGCCGGGATCGGCGGGGAAGCGCTCACCCGTCGCAGTGTGGCATCCACCACCGACATCCGGCTGCCCCTTCCCCCGACCCGCCCCTTCGCGTGCGCGCCGCGCCCCCTCTCGCCCGGGAGCGCCGTCCCAGTCGCGTGCGGATCCGCCGCGTGGGGCCCGGGCATCCGCCCCCGTGCGGGCAGGCGAGCTCCCCACCCGTGTGGGCAGACGTTCCGCCCGTTGTGGGCAGGCGTTCCGCAGGTGATGAACCCGTGCCCACAAGCGGGTGGACCCGCGTGCCCACAGGCAGTGCGGGCGGGGGCGCGCCGAGGGGGTGAGTGGGGGGTGGGCGGGGAGGGATAGGGTTTTGGGGACGCATGTGGCGTGAAAGACCAGGGGGTTTTCCCAGAAGGCCCCGTCGGCCATGTGCGAGAAAATGGAAGAGCACCGCCCGCACCGCACGGGCGCAATCAGGGGAGTACCGCGACATGGCACCGCGCATCCTGCTCGTCCGCCACGGCCAGACCGAGTGGTCGCTGTCCGGCCGGCATACCGGCAGGACCGATATCCCCCTCCTCGAGGAGGGGCGGCGGGGCGCAAAGCTGCTCGGTGAGCGGCTGCGGCGGGCCCCGTGGGACGGCCTGCCGGACGTGGAGGTGCGCACCAGCCCCCTGGCGCGCGCGGCCGAGACCTGTGAGCTGGCGGGGTTCGGGGACCGCGCGGAGCCCTGGGACGCGCTGATGGAGTGGGACTACGGGGCGTACGAGGGACTGACCCCGGCGGAGATCAAGGACCGGGCGGGCGCCGACTGGTTCATCTGGCGGGACGGCGTCCGGGACGGCGAGGCCCTCGCCGGGGTCGCCGCCCGCGCCGACGAGGTCATCGAGTGGGCCCGCTCCGCCGACCGTGACGTGCTGGTCTTCGCCCACGGGCACATCCTGCGCGTCCTGGTGGCCCGCTGGCTCTCCCTGGAGCCGTCCTTCGCGGCCCGGGTACGGCTGGACCCGGCGTCCGTCTCCGTCCTGGGCTGGGCGTACGGCGCCCCCGCCGTGGACCGCTGGAACGACACGGCGCACCTGGAGGGCTGACCGCGCGGATCCGGCCCGTCCCGACGGTAGGGAGGCCCGCCCGCGGCCCTCCCTACCGTCGGCGGCCGTTGGTGGACCTTCCGTACCGCCCGCGTCCGTCGGCGGACTTCCGTACGGACGCGCCCTTGCCCGGCCCTGGACAATGGAAGGCGGTCCGGAGCGACCGGAGTGTCCGTGCGAGGAGGAAACAGCACATGGCGGAAGCCCAGCAGCCCGCTCGGAAGACGCGGCCCGCGCCGCTCCTCTTCGAGCCCGTCGAGTCGGTCGCCGACCCGGAGCACTTCTTCGACCTGGAGTCGATCGAGGACCCGCGCGAGCTGCTCTCCCGCTCGACCGAGCTGACCCTGGCCTTCCGCGCCGCCACGGACCGGGCGGTGGAGTTCCAGGCGCTGGCGGCCGCGCAGCTGGCCGATCCGCGCCGGTTCGACCGGCTCACCCCGGCGGACATCGCGCTGCGGGCGGGGTGGACCGAGGACTACGCGAAGAAGATGATCGAGTTCGGGCGGGGCCTGCTGCGGGACGGTACCCCTCAGTAGCCGGACGGGCGCCCGCAGCCACCCGGGGGTCACCCCGAGTCCATGACGGCGGCCAGGGGCGCGCGGCCCCGTCGGCGTACCGCCACCGAGGCACCGCCCCGCGAGGCCGCTCCGGGACCGGTCCGGGACCGGTCCGGCGACCGGCACGCCCTCGGCATATGCCGGGGGCGGAAGATACAGCCCACGGCGCTCCCGTGTCAGCGTTTCCGCCAACTCTCGGGAGTCGCCCTGTCACCACGAGTAGACAGTTCCCCATGTGTGCCTGGCTACGAGAGTGCGACCGTGACGCCCGCGTGGATCCGCTGGGACGGCTGACGGGGCTGCCATGGGAGGCGGACTGCCCGCACAGCGGCCATATCACCGGCCCCGGCGCCCAGTGGCTCGCCTCGGCAGGAACGTATCCTCGCTCGCTGCTCGCGCACTGGGAGAGCAGCCCCGACACCCCCCTCGCGCTCCCCTGCGGCACGGTCTTCGACGTGGTCAGCCTGCCGGCGGTGCTCGGCCGCCAGGTGCTGGAGCGGCTCTGGGGCGAGGGGCCGGGTTCGGGGCCCGTCGCCGCGCACCGGGGCCGGACGCTGGTCTTCGCGGCGCCCGGGACGGCCTCCCGGCTGCCCTCGCTGCTCGGCTGGGAGGAGTGGGGCGACGCGCTGCCGCCGCCGCTCTGCCACGGCCTCGGGGACGCGGTCACGGTCCCGCCCCTGGCCCGCCGGGAGCCCGCGGGCGGGGCCGGGGGCGCCGGGCCCGAGCCCCGCTGGCTGCTGGCACCCGGCACCCGCCACCCCTGGCTGCCGGGGCCGGACGTCCTGCTGTGGGCCTATGTGCGCGCCGCCCGTACGGCCGGTGACACAGGCGCCACCCCAGCCCCTCGCGTATCGATTTTTCCTCCCGCCGACCAGGGTGCTACTGTCTACGACGTCAGCAGGCGCCGCTAGCTCAGTTGGTTAGAGCAGCTGACTCTTAATCAGCGGGTCCGGGGT
>NZ_JBHVHF010000236.1:0-13149 GCF_042800315.1 Streptomyces sp. NPDC057638 | reverse complement strand
CGTCGGTGCCCCGGGCGCCCGGCCGCCGGGTCTCAGTCCTCGCCGAGATACGCCTTGCGCACCGACTCGTCATGGAGCAGCTCGCGCCCCGAGCCGGAGAGCACGATCGATCCGACCTCCATCACATGTCCCTGGTCGGCCAGGGAGAGGGCGGCCTGCGCGTTCTGCTCCACCAGCAGGATCGTCGTGCCCTGCGCCCGCAGTTCCACGATGGTCGCCATGATCTTCTGCATCATGATCGGCGACAGGCCCATCGACGGCTCGTCCAGCATCAGCAGCTTCGGCTGGGACATCATCGCCCGTCCCATGGCGAGCATCTGCTGCTCACCGCCCGAGAGCGTGCCCGCCGCCTGCTTGCGCCGCTCGCCCAGGATCGGGAAGAGATCGTAGGCGCGCTGGATGTCCCGGGCGATTCCGTCGGTGTCCTTGCGGAGGAAGGCGCCGAGCCGCAGATTGTCCTCGATGGTCATCCGGGGAAAGATATGGCGGCCCTCCGGGGAGTGCGCCAGACCGAGCGAGACGATCTGGTGCGCCGGGACCTTCCGCAGCGACCTGCCGTTGAACCGGATCTGTCCGCCCAGGGGTTTGAGCAGCCCGGAGAGGGTGCGCAGGGTGGTGGTCTTCCCGGCGCCGTTGGTGCCGATGAGGGTGACGACCTGGCCCGCCTCGACGGTGAACGAGATGCCCTTGACGGCCTCGATCTTGCCGTAGGCGACCCGTAGGTCCTCGACCTCCAGCAGTGCGGTCATCGGTCGTTCTCCCTGCTGTTCGGCGCTTCGGACGGATCGGCCGCCCCCGTGGCGTCGGGTGTCGTGGCGGGCCGCGACCCCCCAGTGGTCCCGGCGGCCCCGGTGGCACCGGCGGACTCCGCCGCCTTGGTCGACTCCGCGGCCTCGACCTCGGCCAGCTCCTCGTCCCCGGGCGCTCCCTCGAAGGGCTCGCCCAGATACGCGGCGACGACCCGTTCGTCGCCCTGGACGGTCTCGCTGTCGCCCTCGACCAGCTTCTCGCCCTGGACCAGCACGGCCACCCGGTCGCAGAGGTTGAAGATGAACCGCATGTCGTGCTCGATGACGAGGACGGCGATCCCCATGTCCCGGATGGCGAAGACCAGTTCCTCGGTGGCCCGGGTCTCCTGCGGGTTCATCCCCGCCGTGGGCTCGTCGAGCAGCAGCAGCCCCGGCTCGCTCGCCAGCGCCCGCGCGATCTCCAGCTTGCGCTGCTCTCCGTACGGCAGGTTGCGGGAGAGGTGGTCGGCCTTGGCGGCCAGTCCCACGAACTCCAGCAGTTCCATCGCCCGCGCCCTGGAGGCGGCCTCCGCCCGGTGGAACGAGGGGCCGCGCAGCAGCGCCGACCACAGTCCTTCCTTGGTCCGGGTGTGCCGTCCGACCAGCACGTTCTCCAGCACGGTCATATTGGCGAAGAGCCGGATGTTCTGGAAGGTGCGCGCGATGCCCGCCGCCGTGACCTTGAAGGACTTCGGCGGCAGGACGGTGCCCTGGTAGCGGACCTCTCCCTCGGTGGGGATGTAGAGGCCGGTGAGGCAGTTGAAGAAGGTGGTCTTCCCGGCGCCGTTGGGGCCGATCAGACCGACGATCTCCCCGCGGTTGACGGTCAGATCGACCGAGCGTACGGCGGTGAGGCCGCCGAACCGCATGGTGACCCCGGTGGCTTCGAGGACCGGCTCCCCCGGGGTGACACGCTGGGTGGTGGTGGTCGTCATGGCTCAGGCCCCTGTCTTGCCGAGGGCGACGGACGGTGCCGGGTCCGCCTCGTGGAACTCCAGCTGGCGCCGCCGGTTGGGAATGAGCCCCTCCGGCCGGAAGCGCATCAGCAGCACCAGCGCCAGTCCGAAGGCGAGGAGCTGGTAGTCGCCGAGGAACTGGAGCTTGGCCGGAATGAGATAGAGCAGTGCCGCGCCCACCAGCGGGCCGCTGATGGTGCCCATGCCGCCGAGGACCACCGCGGCCAGCAGGAAGGCCGAGTTCGGCGGGACGACATGGGCGAACTGGTACTGCTCGGGGGTGACGGTGTAGGTGACATGGGCCTGGACGGTGCCCGCGAGCCCCGCCAGCGCCGCGCCGAGCGCGAAGGCGATCAGCTTCACCCGGAAGCCGTTGATGCCCATGGCGAGCGCGGCGGTCTCGTCCTCGCGGATCGCGATCCACGCCCGGCCGATCCGGGAGTCCCCGCTGCGCCGGAAGACCACCACCACGATCAGGGTGATCAGCAGCATCAGGAAGAAGTAGTTGGCGAACCGGCCGATGGTGAAGCCGAGGATGGTGTGCTCGGCCCCGAAGTCAAAGCCGAAGATCTTGAGGTTGGGGATGGAGGAGATGCCGTTGGAGCCATTGGTGATGTCGGGTCCTGAGGTGCCGTCCATGTTGTTGACGGCGATACGGAAGATCTCACCGAAGCCCAGCGTCACGATGGCCAGATAGTCGCCCCGCAGCCGCAGCGTGGGCGCGCCGATCAGCACCCCGAAGACCATCGAGGCGGCGGCGCCCACCAGGATCGCGCCCCAGAAGGGGAGATGGATGTCGAACGGCGAGGAGGGCGATCCCGAGACCATGGCCGCCGCGTAGGCGCCGACGCCGAGGAAGGCGACGTAACCGAGGTCGAGCAGACCGGCGAGCCCGACCACGATGTTCAGTCCGAGCGCGACCGTGGCGAAGATCAGGATGTAGACGCCGATCGTCGCGTACTGGTCGTCGGACTGGGTGAAGGGGAAGGCCGCGGCGGCGGCGAAGGCGCCGCCCAGGGTCACATTGCGGTGCCGGGCGGTGATGGTGGCGACCCGGGAGATCAGCCCCGCCTTGGCGACCGCGGCGAAGCCGAGGCCCGCCGTGAGCAGGAAGCCGATGAACAGCTCGTCGTACTCGGTGCCGATGCCGTAGGTGAAGACCGTCAGACCGATGGCGAGCGCCGCCACGATGATCAGGATCTCCAGATACGAGGAGAGCTTGGGCGCGGGCCGCACGGTCCCGGTGACGAAGGCCGCCTTCACCACCGCGAGCTGGTTGTGCCCCTTCTGCCGCAGCTGGTCCAGGGCGGAGTCCTCGGGGTCCACCGGCTCGGGGTCGGGGTGGACGAACGGCAGCGCCAGCGCCCCGGCGAGGGCCACGAGCGTCGCCAGGGCGGCTATCCAGCCGCCGATCTCCAGATTGACCAGACCGCCGAGCTTTCCGCTGATGGCGAGGACGGTGTACCAGGCGGTGGCGAAGCCGGCGAGGGCCGCGAACCGCAGGGCGCTGTCCGCACCGGCCGGAGTGAGCCAGCGCAGCCCCTTCACCCCGTACGAGGAGAGGCCGAGCAGCGTGGTGAGCGCGCCCGCGATGAGGACGAGCCACTGGAGGCCGCCCGGATAGCCGTAGACGGTGAGATCGCCGGGGAAGGCGGAGGTCCAGGTCCAGGCGAGGAAGGCGGAGACGGCGGTGACCGCGCCACCGCCGGTGGCCAGCGCACGGGCGAGGGCGGGCGGCAGCGGGATCAGGCCCCGGGCGCCGGGGTCGGCGGCCGGGGTGCCCGGCAGCGGGTTCTGGGAGGTCTGTGCGTTCTGGCTGTTCTGCTTGTTCTGCTTGGTCACTGTGCTCACGCCCTGTCCGCGACGCGCTCGCCCAGCAGCCCCTGGGGCCGGAACAGGAGGACGAGGATAAGGAGTACGAACGCCCAGACGTCGGCCCAGGACTGGCCGCCGACCTGCTGCATCCCGGGAATGTCACTGATGTAGGCGGTGGCCATGGTCTCGGCGATGCCCAGGGCGAGACCGCCCAGCATCGCTCCGTAGATATTGCCGATGCCACCGAGGACGGCGGCGGTGAACGCCTTCAGACCGAGGATGAAGCCCATCCGGAAGTTCACCTCGCCGTACTTGAGTCCGTACGCGACGGCTCCCACGGCGGCGAAGGCGGCGCCGAGGGCGAAGGCGACCACGATGATGCGGTCGGTGTTGACGCCCATCAGCTTGGCGGTGTCCGGGTCCTGGGCGGTGGCCTGCATACCGCGCCCGGTGCGGGTCCGCATCACGAAGTAGGCGAGGACCGCCATACAGATGGGGGCCGCGAGCAGCAGGAAGACATCACCGGTCTGGATGGTGACACTGCCGATCTCGAACGGGCCCCCGGGGATCTCGGGGAAGGTGCGGGAGGACTTGGCCTCCGGGTACCAGGCCCAGACGGCCTGCTGGAGCGCCAGGGAGAGACCGATCGCGGTGATGAGCGGGGCCAGCCGTGGGGCACCGCGCAGCGGGCGATAGGCGAAACGTTCCGCCCCTACCGCGATCGTCGTCGCGACGATCACCGCGCCGACGATCATCAAGGGCAGGGCCAGCCACATGGTGGTGCCGGACGGAAGGATGAGCCAGACCGTGAGGGCGCCGAAGCCACCCGTCATAAAGATCTCGCCATGGGCGAAGTTGATGAGTTGGACGATGCCATAGACCATCGTGTAGCCGATGGCGACCAGGCCGTACATGGATCCCAGTAGCAGGCCGTTGACCAACTGCTGCGGCAGTTCGTGCACCGCACGTCCTCCGAGTGCTCGACGTCTCGCGACGGATGCGACCCCGCGCGGGGCGCTGTGGTGACGCGCCCCGCGCGGAGGGTGGGTGAATGGGCGTCGGCCGGTGGGTCAGCCGGCGAACGTGCCGGACTTGACCGCCTTCCAGGCGGTTCCCTCGTACTGGTAGACCGTGAGCTGCTTGTTGGTGGCGTCGCCGTACTCGTCGAACGAGACCTGACCGGTCACGCCGGAGAAGTTGACGGACGGCATGGCTTCGAGCACCTTGGCCCGCGCGTCACCGGGGAGCTTGCCGTCGTTGCCCTCGACGACCTTCTTGACGGCCTCGATGATCGACCAGGCGGAGTCGTAGGAGTAGCCGCCGTACGCCTCGTAGGCGTCCTTGTACCCGGCCGCCTTGTAGTTGGCCACGAACTCCTTGGCCGAGGGCAGGGTCTCGACCGGCGCGCCGACCGAGGTGGCGAGGTCGCCCTGGCCCTCCTTGCCGGAGAGCTTGATGAAGTCGGCGCTGTAGATGCCGTCACCGCCGACCAGCGGGATGTTGTTGCCGGACTTCTTGATCTGCTTGCTCAGCGGACCCGCGGCCGGGTACTCACCGCCGTAGTAGACGACGTCGGCGCCACTGCTCTTGATCTTGGTGACGACGGCGGAGAAGTCCTTGGTGTCCGGGTTGATGTGGTCCTTGCCCGCCACGGTGCCGCCGAGCTTGGTGAACTCGGCCCGGAAGGTGGCGGCCAGACCCGCGCCGTAGGTCTTCTTGTCGTCGATGACGAAGACCTTCTTCTTCTTGGCGTCGTTGAAGAGGTACTGCGCGGCGAACGGGCCCTGGATGGCGTCCGTGGTCGCGGTGCGGAAGTACGACGTGAAGGGGCGCGCCTTCTCGCCGCCGTTCCACTTCGGGCCCTGGGTGAGCGCCGGGTTGGTGTTGGCGGGCGAGACCTGGGTCAGCTTGGCGTCGTCGAAGACCTTCTGCATTGACTCGGCGACCGAGGAGTTCAGCGGGCCGACGACGCCGAGGACGTCCTTGTCGGCCACGAACTTGGTGGCGTTCTGCTGGCCGGAGGAGGGCTGCGCCTGGTCGTCCAGGGCCTCCACCTTGAAGGTGACGCCCTCGACGTGCTTCTTCTCGTTGGCCTGTTTGGCGGCGAGGTCGACAGAGTTCTTGATGCCGAGGCCGAGCGCGGACAGCTCACCGGTCAAGGGCGCGTCGATCCCGATGACGACCGTGGATCCGCCGCCCCCCGAGTCCCCGCCCTTGTTGTCGTCACGCGAACCACAGGCCGTCAGGGACAGAGCCCCCGCGGTGACTGCGGCCGTCATGGCTATGAGAGAACGTTGACGCACGATCAGTCCTTTCACCGGGCACGGCCGTCCCCCCTGGAACGGCCGAGTCAAGCGCGGGAACCGAACCGAAAGAATTCGGTGGCGCGGTGACTGGCGGTGACTCTATGGGGGTGAATAGCGCTGGTGGAGAGGTCTGGGCCAGGCTGTGACGCTCTTGTTATGCCGGTGCGTAATACATAGCGGAACACCGTGGGTGGAACAGCCGAATTCCATCCGTTTCGTCGCGTCCGCATGGTGAGAACGTGCAGGACCGTAAGGGGGTTTGGCTGCTGATAATTGATCTTGAGGGCAGCGGCTCCCCAGCGCCCTGGCCAGGTCCCGGGCGTACTCCTCGCCCAGGATGAAGCTCTGTTCTTGTATTGCGCGCGTATTACGCAGGGTGACGTCCAGGAAAGGGAGTCCGGCATTCCGCGGCACTTTTCCGCAATCCGACACATCAATCATGACCAGTACCGTGCGCGGCCTTTCGGTGCGAACGGTGAAGGGGGCGGCGGGCTCGGTCGACACCCGCAGCGCCTCGGAGACCTGCGTGATCCGCTCCACCGTCACCGGCGGGCCCGTCACCGCGCTGACCTGGACCCGGAAGCCGAACGCGGCCCCCCGCGCCGCGGCCGGACCGTCATAGGCGAAGGCCACCGACTGGGCGGGGAAGGGTGTGGGCGGGGGAGCGGCCGGTATGGGCCGGGTGAGATAGAGATAGGCCGAACCGAGGGCCAGGGCGGTCATCGCGATCACGGTCAGAGCGGTACGGCGGCGCCCCGGCGCCGACGCGGCGTCCGGCGGGGGCGTACCTGCCGGGGTCATACCGGCCGAGGGCGTGCCGGCCGAGGGCGTGCCGGGCGGGGCCGTGCCGGGCGGGGCCGTACCGGGTGTGGCCTTCTTCGGCGGGGGCGTGCCGGGCGGGGTCGCGTCTGGCGGGGTCGCGCCTCCATCGGCCCAGGTCCCCTCCCCGGCGGCCCAGGTCCCCTCCCCGGGCTCGACGGGCCCCACCCCACGGCCGCCCATCCCTCACCACCGGGCCCGGGCCCGCACCGGGCCCCGCCCCCTCCGGCGCCCGTCACCTCCAGCCCTCATGCCCCAAACGCTAGACCTCCCCTCGCCCCCCGACAACGCCCGTACCGCGCTTCGCTGTTACCCCGGGACCCTCCATGGCGCGGCATCCTCGGACCCGCGTCAGCGGCGACGAACGGATCGCCGCTCCCGTGTCTCTCCCGCCGCGGGCGGGGCGCCGCGCCCCGGGCGCCTCAGGCCTCCGCTCCGCCCGTCGCGTTCCCCTCCCGCAACATGCACGTCAACCGCCCCGTGGAGACCCGCCGCCCCTCCTCGTCCGACACGACGATCTCGTAGGTCGCCGTCGACCGCCCCCGGTGCACCGGCGTCGCCACCCCGGTCACCTGCCCCGACCGCACCCCGCGATGGTGCGTGCAGTTCAGATCCACCCCGACGGCGATCTTGCGGCTCCCGCCGTGCAGCATCGCGCCCACCGAGCCCAGCGTCTCCGCCAGCACGGCGGACGCGCCACCGTGGAGCAGCCCGTACGGCTGGGTGTTGCCCTCCACCGGCATGGTGCCGACCACGCGCTCCGCCGACGCCTCCACGATCTCGATGCCCATCCGCGTACCCAGGGTCCCCGCCGAGAAGAGCGCGGGCAGATCCACCCCGAGTGCCGCGTACTCGTCGATGACCTCCTGAGGGAACTTCACTGCACTGCGCTCGCCCATGGGCACGGCTCCGATCCGATTGGGTTGCGTGCTGGATACACCGTCTTATCAGATGACTGAGCGAACGCTTAGCCGCTGGATCACATTCCCCTGGGGTCCGCCGCCATGGCGCGCCTCGTACGCCCGCACCGAGGGGCACGCCACGGCATCGACCGGTGTGGTGGGCACGGCGTCGACCGATGGGCGTGGCACAGCCCTCGCACGCGACTCCCCCACCCCGCACCGGCGGGTCTCCCGGAGCCCCCTCAGCCCCCGGCTATCACCGGCTCCCCACCCCCTGGCTCCCGCACCGCCTCACAGCGCACCACCACCGACTTGCTGGCGGGCGTGTTGCTGGTGTCGGCGGTCGCGTCCAGCGGCACCAGCACATTGGTCTCGGGGTAGTACGCCGCCGCGCATCCGCGCGCCGTCGGGTAGTGCACCACCCGGAAGCCGGGGGCCCGCCGCTCCACCCCATCCCTCCACTCGCTCACCAGATCCGTGTACGAACCGTCCGCCAGCCCCAGTTCCCGCGCGTCCTCGGGGTTGACCAGCACCACCCGGCGCCCGCCCTTGATCCCCCGGTAACGGTCGTCCAGACCGTAGATCGTGGTGTTGTACTGGTCGTGGGAACGCAGTGTCTGGAGCAGCAGCCGCCCCTCGGGCAGCTCGGGGAACTCCACCGGCGCCGCCGTGAAGTTGGCCTTGCCCGTGGCGGTGGGGAAGCGCCGCTCGTCACGGGGCGCGTGCGGCAGGGTGAACCCGCCGGGCCGGGCGATCCTCGCGTTGAAGTCCTCGAAGCCGGGCACCACCCGCGCGATCCGGTCCCGGATGGCGCCGTAATCCCGCTCGAACTCCTCCCAGGGGGTGGCGGAGGCCGCGCCGAGCACCGCCCGCGCCAGCCGCGCCACGATCACGGGCTCGGAGAGCAGGTCGGGGTGGGCCGGGGGCAGGTTGCCGCGTGAGGCGTGCACCATGCCCATGGAGTCCTCGACGGTCACCACCTGGCGCACCCCGTCCCGGAGATCCCGGTCGGTCCGCCCCAGGGTGGGCAGGATCAGCGCCCGCGCCCCGGTCACCGCGTGGGAGCGGTTCAGCTTGGTGGAGACATGCACGGTCAGCCGCGCCCGGCGCATGGCCGCCTCGGTGACCTCCGTGTCCGGTGAAGCGGCCACGAAGTTGCCGCCCATCGCGAAGAAGACCTTCGCCTCGCCGTCGCGCAGCGCCCGGATCGAGCGGACGACGTCATAGCCGTGGTGGCGTGGGGGAGCGAAGCCGAACTCCTTGCCCAGGGCGTCCAGGAACGCCTCCGTGGGCCGCTCCACGATCCCCATCGTGCGGTCGCCCTGCACATTGGAGTGTCCGCGCACCGGGCAGACCCCGGCCCCCGGTCGTCCGATGGCGCCGCGCAGCAGAAGGAGGTTGACGATCTCGCGGATCGTGGCCACGGAGTGTTTGTGCTGAGTGAGCCCCATCGCCCAGCACACGACGGTGCGCCGGGAGGCCAGCACCATGGCCAGCGCGCGCTCGACCCCGCCCCGGTCCAGGCCGGTGATCCTCAGCGTCTCGTCCCAGTCGGCGCCCCGCGCGGCGGCGCGGAACTCCTCGTACCCATGGGTGTGCTCCTGGATGAACGCCTCGTCGACCGCGCCGGGCACTTCCAAGATCAACTTATTGAGCAGTCGGAAAAGTGCCTGGTCACCGCCGATGCGGATCTGGAGAAAGAGGTCATTGAGGGCGACGCCCTTGATCATTCCACGAGGGGTCTGGGGGTTCTTGAACCGTTCCATTCCCGCCTCGGGGAGCGGATTGATCGAAATGATCTTGGCGCCGCCGGACTTCGCCTTCTCCAGGGCGGAGAGCATGCGCGGGTGGTTGGTGCCCGGATTCTGCCCGGCGACGATGATCAGATCCGCCTGGTGGAGATCTTCGAGCGAGACGCTGCCCTTTCCGACGCCGATCGTCTCGCTCAGCGCCGACCCCGAGGACTCATGGCACATGTTGGAGCAGTCGGGAAGATTATTGGTCCCGAATTCGCGGACGAAGAGCTGGAAGAGGAAGGCGGCCTCGTTGCTCGTGCGGCCCGAGGTGTAGAAGACGGCCTCGTCGGGGGAGGAGAGGGCGGTCAGCTCCTCCGCGACGATCCCGAAGGCCCGCTCCCAGCTCACCGGCTCATAGCGGTCCCCGCCCTCCGGCAGATACATCGGCTGGGTGATCCGGCCCTGCTGCCCCAGCCAGTACCCACTGCGGGTGGCGAGATCGGCCACCGGGTGCTCCACGAAGAACGCGGGAGTGACCCGGCGCAGGGTCGCCTCCTCCGCGACGGCCTTCGCGCCGTTCTCGCAGAACTCGGCGACATGGCGCCGCTCACCCTCGGGCCAGGCGCAGCCGGGGCAGTCGAAGCCGTCCTTCTGGTTGACCTTGAGCAGGGTCCGGGCGGTGCGGGCCACTCCCATCTGGCGCCGGGCCATCTGAAGGGTGTGGCCGATGGCGGAGAGCCCGGCGGCGGCGTGGGCGGGCCCGGACACCTCGGGGGCGTCCTGGACCGGATCGCCCGCTGGCGGTTTGCTGACCATGGTGCTCCCCCTTGAGCGCGGTCACGGTGCCGAAGGCCACGGAAGCGACGCGGAGCCCGCCCTGGGCGGGCCCAGTCCACGCCCGTCCCCGAGCGCGTCCGCACATGCGTCCCTGTCCCGCACGCGTCCGTGAATCCCGCACATGACGATGAACCCGAGTCCGGATCCGAAGCCGAATCTGTCCACCACGATCCTGACACGGGCCACTGACAGCGGCCGGGGCGCGGCGCCGTGGACGGCGATGTCAGTGGTCCGTGGCAGGATCGTCCCGTGGCTGAGACAGCATCGAGGAAGACCCCAGAAGAGAACCGTCCGCGCCTGCTCCTCATGGACGGGCACTCCTTGGCGTACCGGGCGTTCTTCGCGCTGCCCGCGGAGAACTTCACGACCGCGAGCGGACAGACGACCAATGCCATCTACGGCTTCGCGTCGATGCTGGCGAACACGCTGCGTGACGAGGCGCCCACCCACTTCGCCGTGGCGTTCGACGTCTCCCGCAAGACCTGGCGCTCCCGCGACTTCCCGGAGTACAAGGCGAACCGCTCCGCGACACCGGACGAGTTCAAGGGCCAGGTCGAGCTGATCGGCGAGCTCCTCGACACCATGAACGCCCAGCGGTTCGCGGTCGCGGACTTCGAGGCCGACGACGTCATCGCCACACTGGCCACCCAGGCCGAGGCCGAGGGCTTCGAGGTGCTGATCGTCACCGGCGACCGGGACTCCTTCCAGCTGGTGAGCGAGCACACCACCGTGCTCTACCCCACGAAGGGCGTCTCCGAGCTGACCCGCTTCACCCCGGAGAAGGTCCAGGAGAAGTACGGACTGACCCCGTCGCAGTACCCGGACTTCGCCGCCCTGCGTGGTGACCCGTCCGACAATCTGCCCGGCATCCCCGGCGTCGGCGAGAAGACCGCCACCAAGTGGATCAACCAGTTCGGCTCCTTCGCCGAGCTGGTCGAGCGCGCCGACGAGGTCAAGGGCAAGGTGGGGCAGTCACTCCGGGACCACCTGGAGGCGGTCAAGCTCAACCGGCACCTCACCGAGCTGGTGCGCGATGTCGCACTGCCCAAGGGTGTCACCGACCTCGCCCGCGCTCCCTATGACCGGGCCGCGCTCAAGGGGTTCCTGGAGATCCTGGAGATCCGCAACCCCAGCCTGCGGGACCGGCTGCTCGCGGTCGACCCGGGCGCCGCGGAGGAGGAGGCGCCCGCCCCGGCCGCCGGGGTCGAGCTGGACGGCTCGGTCCTCGACAGCGGGGAGCTGGCCCCCTGGCTGGAGCGCCATGGCTCCCAGCCCCTCGGTGTGGCCACCGTCGCCAGCTGGGCCCTCGGCGTCGGCAGCGTCAGTGAGATCGCGCTGGCGGCCGCCGACGGCGCCGCGGCCTGGTTCGACACCTCCCGGCTCGACGAGGCCGATGAGCGCGCCTTCGCGGGGTGGATCTCCGATCCGGCTCGCCCGAAGGTGATGCACGGCGCCAAGGACTCCCTGCGGGTCTTCCCCGAGCACGGCTGGCGGATCGCGGGCGTCACTATGGACACCGCGCTCGCCGCCTACCTGGTCAAGCCGGGGCGCCGCTCCTTCGCCCTCGACGCGCTGTCCATCGAGTACCTCCACCGCGAGCTCGTCGCGGCCGCCGCCGACGGTCAGCTCGCCTTCGGCGTCGACGAGCACGCCGAGGCCGACGCCCTGATGGCGCAGGCCCGCGCCGTGCTCGACCTCGGCGACGCCTTCACCACCCGGCTCGCGGAGGTCGGCGCCGCCGAGCTGCTCCACGAGATGGAGCTGCCCACCTCCCTGCTGCTGGCCCGGATGGAGCGGCGCGGTATCGCCGCCGACCACCCGCATCTGGAGAAGATGGAGGAGACCTTCGCGGCCGCGGTGCAGCAGGCGGTCACGGAGGCCCACGCCGCGGTCGGCCATGAGTTCAACCTGGGCTCGCCCAAGCAGCTCCAGGAGGTCTTCTTCGGCGAGCTGAACCTCCCCAAGACCAAGAAGACCAAGACCGGGTACACCACGGACGCCGACGCCCTGGCCTGGCTCGCCACCCAGACCGACCACGAACTGCCGGTCATCATGCTCCGCCACCGTGAGCAGGCCCGGCTGCGCTCCACGGTCGAGGGTCTGATCAAGACACTCGCGGCGGACGGCCGGATCCACACCACCTTCAGCCAGACCACCGCCGCCACCGGCCGCCTCTCCTCCACCGACCCCAACCTCCAGAACGTGCCGGTGCGCACGGACGAGGGCCGCGCCATCCGCCGGGGCTTCGTCGTCGGTGAGGGCTTCGAGTCCCTGATGACGGCCGACTACAGCCAGATCGAGCTGCGGGTGATGGCCCATCTCTCCGAGGACGAGGGCCTGATCCAGGCGTTCACCTCTGGCGAGGACCTCCACAACACCGTCGCCTCCCAGGTCTTCGGCGTGGACACCTCGGCGGTCGACGCGGAGATGCGCCGCAAGATCAAGGCCATGTCCTACGGCCTGGCGTACGGCCTCTCCGCCTTCGGCCTCTCCCAGCAGCTGAACATCGAGGCGGGCGAGGCCCGTGCCCTGATGGACACCTACTTCGAGCGGTTCGGCGGAGTGCGCGACTATCTCCGCCGCGTGGTGGACGAGGCCCGTGCCACGGGCTACACGGCGACCATGTTCGGCCGCCGCCGCTATCTGCCCGACCTCAACAGCGACAACCGCCAGCGCCGTGAGGCCGCCGAGCGCATGGCGCTCAACGCGCCGATCCAGGGCACCGCCGCCGATATCGTCAAGATCGCGATGCTCCGTGTCGACGGAGCCCTGAGCGAGGCCGGGCTCTCCTCCCGACTGCTGCTCCAGGTCCATGACGAGATCGTGCTGGAGATCTCCCCAGGGGAGCGCGAGCGGGTCGAAGAGCTCGTGCGCCGCGAGATGTCGGCCGCCGCCTCGCTACGAGCCCCGCTCGATGTCTCGGTCGGTGTCGGCCCCAACTGGGAGTCCGCCGCCCACTGACCCCTCCGGCCGCCGGGGGCCCTCAACCG
>NZ_JBHVHF010000235.1:0-13165 GCF_042800315.1 Streptomyces sp. NPDC057638 | reverse complement strand
CCGGCCGCCAGTCGGCGGCCGGGCCCCACCCGTATCAGCGGCACCGGTCAGTCGTTGGCGACGACCGGGTAGCGCGGGGTGCCCTCGGCCATCTGCCGCAGGGCGTCCTTGCGGTCGCGCTTGGAGAGGCGGTCGATGTAGAGCCGCCCGTACACATGGTCCGTCTCGTGCTGGAGGCAGCGGGCGAAGTAGCCGCTGCCGCGGACCACGATCGGGTTGCCGTGCAGATCCTGTCCGCGCACCACCGCGTAGTCGGGGCGGGCCAGGGGGATGTAGGCGGTGGGGACGGAGAGACAGCCCTCGTTGGCCTCGTCCAGGACACGCTCCTGGGGGTCCAGCTCGTCCAGGGCCGGGTTGATGACATAGCCGACATGGCGGATGCCGTCGTCGTCCGGGCAGTCGTAGACGAAGATCTTGCGGTCGACGCCGATCTGGTTGGCGGCGAGGCCCACGCCCTCGGCCGTGCGCTGGCTGGCGAACATGTCGTCGACCAGCCTCGCCAGCTCCTCGTCGAACGCGGTCACGTCCTGGCACTCATGGTGGAGCACCGGGTTGCCGACGACCGTGATCGGACGGGAGGTGCCGCGCTCGCGGTACGCCAGCTCACGCGCCTCACAGTCCTCCGTGTCGATGACGAACCCCTCGTCGTCGACGGGGAGACCCCCACTGACCTGCTGGTCCACATCCTGCTGCGACGCCATGTCTGCCGTACGCCTTCCTCGGTGCTCGATCCTCGGTGGCCGGGGGTGGTCCACCTCCCGGCCCGGTGACGCGGAGGTCCCCTGGTCCGTACAGCCTACGGGCTGATGTCAGCAGACCTCTTCGAGATCGCGCCACTCACGGCTGTCCGGGCTGTCGGCGACCCAGCCGTCCAGCAGCCCCCGGACCAGCGCGGGCGGGGCGGCGATCCCGCACTCACGCTCGGGGGACCACAGCTCCCCGGCCCTGCGGTGGCCGAGCGGCCCGGGATGGCCCGGCTCGCTGTGGTCATGCGGGTCCAGATGCTCGCCCTCGCCCTCGGCGCTGGGCATCCGGCTCTCCGAGCAGGCCCGGCAGAGCAGCCGTACCGACGACGACCAGTCCTCGGCGGCGAACCCGGCGTCGGAGGCGAGCTGCTCCAGCGCGTCCCGGTCGGCCTCGGTGGCGGCCTCCAGCAGCACCACCCAGGTCGGCACCGGGGAGGGCGCCCACAGCTCGATCTCGTCGAAGACGGGGTAGGCGGGCCCGGCGGAGGTGGTGCGCTCCCCGTTGGGCACTCCGTCGTGCAGGACCACCTCGCCCCAGCGGCGGCCGGAGGAGGGCAGCGGGATCGACAGCACCTCGATCCTGGCCGGGTCGAGCCTGCGCCCCCACACCACCTCGGCCTCCCCCTCCGGGGAGAGCCGTACGGCGGCGCTGCCGAGGTCCATGCCGAACTCTCCGGCCGGGCCGTGCCCCCCGGGGGCGGTGGTCCGGCCGGAGAGCCCGGGGACCTTCAGTCCGTACGCCTGCCAGGCGCGGCGGGCCAGCGGCCAGTCCTGGAGCGCGGTGGCGGCGATCCCCACGTTCCACCAGTCGGGAGCGCCGGTCTCCTTGTCGAGCAGCGCCACCGCGCGCAGTCCCGCGGCCCTGGCCTGCTCCCAGTCATGGCGGAACTTGTGCAGCAGCGCCAGATTGAACCAGGACTCCGAGAGCCAGGGCTCCAGGTCCGCCGCCCGTGTCAGCAGGGCTCCCGCGTCCTCGTACCGACCGTCGCCGATCAGCGTGAACGCGCGGTCGGTGGCCTGCCGCCACGAGGCGGAGGGCCGATGCCGTACCTTCCCGAAGATCCTCACGATTCCCGCCTGCCGGTCGCTCGGGTCACTTCCCCCGGACGTGCTGTCCACTCGACACCGTGGGGTGTGTCTGCTTGACGTTGGTTCTCTCTCCTCTTTCGCATCCAACCATGCCGGGTCGGGAGCTGGCTCATTACCCATGGGTTACCCGGGAGAGACCTGGAGCAGACGCTTCCGGGGGCTCACCCCGACGGCGGGCCGCCCCGGGCCAGGACCCGGGCCAGGCACTCCACCACCTCGGGCTGGAAGTCCCGGCCGGTAGCCCTCCGCAGCCGTTCGAGTGCCCCGGCACCGGCCCCCGTACACCCGCCCCCGGCGAGATCGTCATAGGCGTTGGCGGTACGGACGATCCGGGCCGGCAGCGGTTGCTCCCGGTAGGGATCGGCCTGGCGCTCCACCACGACGGCGACGGTCGGCGGGACCCCGGTCTGCCGGACCACCGCCCCGCCGAGCAGGGCGATCCGGCGCTGTTCGGCCAGCGGCAGCAGGGCGGTGGCGCCCGCCGGGACCGGATCGACCAGCGAGAGCTGTCCGATGTCGTGCATGAGCGCCGCGTACTCCAGCACGGTCAGCTCGGCCCGGGTCAGCCCCATCTCCCGGCCGACGGCGGTACTGAGCGCCGCGACCCGCTGGGCATGGCCCGAGGGCGTGTAACCAGCGATGTCGGTGGCACGGGCCAGGGAGGCGATGGTCTGCCGATAGGTGGCCCGTACCCCTTCGTACCGCCGGAACGAGAGCTGGGTGAGCAGCAGCGGTACGGAGAAGACCGGCAGCGCCCAGAGCCCCGCGGCGGCCACCGCCAGCGCGATCACGGTCCCCGTGGCGCACACCGCCGACCCGATTCCCGCCATCGCCCGCAGCTCCTCCCGCAGCAGCGGACCGTACGGATAACCGGTGCGGGCCCACAGGAGCACCGCGCCGAGCACGGCGTCACAGAGCGCGATAAGGATCAGCAGCAGCAGCAGGAAGAGCGCGTACCCGGCGCCGGGATGGAGGTGGTCGAGGCCGCCCGAGGCGTAGAGCGGCTGGAAGCACACGGCGGCGAATCCCGCCGTCAGCACCCGGCGCACCACATGATCGAGGACGGGCCCCGGGCCCCGGGAGAGATGGGGCAGCGCACCGGCGAGCGTGGCCACCGAGACGACCATCACCACATGGAGCGCACCGTGACTGGTCGGTTGCCCCCCGCACTCGCCAAGGAGGGCGTACGCCAGTGCTCCGGCCGCTCCGACGGGCGCGGGCTCGCGTTCTCCCGGCGCCGCGCGCCAGCGGGCCAGCTCCCCGACGGCGATGAGCGCCCCGAAGGCGAGGGCGTTCCCGGGCTCGTGGAGCCCCCAGCCCAGGACCCGGACGGTACCGGCGACCGCGAGGAACGCGGCGGCGGAGTGGGCCAGCACCAGCACCAGCGCGCCGGGGGTACGCAGGCCCCGGGGGCTCGGGCTCTGGGGTGGCGGCC
The DNA here is from genome assembly GCF_042800315.1 of Streptomyces sp. NPDC057638. Classification (NCBI taxonomy): domain Bacteria; kingdom Bacillati; phylum Actinomycetota; class Actinomycetes; order Kitasatosporales; family Streptomycetaceae; genus Streptomyces; species Streptomyces sp. NPDC057638. The sequence goes on along the minus strand of NZ_JBHVHF010000235.1, from coordinate 9,895 downwards.
AGCGGCGGGGCCGGGGCGCCAGCGCGGCGACGCCGGGGGCGGCGAGCGGGCCCGGGACTGGATCCGGGCCGGGGCCTGGGGCGGGGCCGGTACCGGAGACGGGGCACGACGCGCGGCCCGGGACGGGGCCCGGGTCCGGACCGCCCGCCCGGCTCACCCTCGGCCGCCCTGCGCGCCTTCGGCCCTGCCGTGCGCGGCCACCCGCACCAGCTGGGGCGGGGCCGTACGACCGTCCCCACGGGGGCCGGGCGCGGGCTCCGGCACCGGTGTCGCCGACGCGTCGGAGGTCACCTCCGCCTCCCAGCCGTGCTGCTCCAGCGCCCGTGCCAGCGCCGCGACCATCCGGGGATCGAACTGGGTGCCCGCGCACCGCTCCAGCTCCGCCAGCGCGACGGCGACCGGCCGGGCCCGGGAGTAGGAACGGGTCGAGGTCATGGCGTCGAAGGCGTCCGCCACCGCCACCACCCGGGCGAACTCGGGGATCTCCGCGCCCACCAGACCATGCGGATAGCCGCTGCCGTCCATCCGCTCGTGATGGTGGAGGATCGCGGACCGCGCCTCGCCGAGGAAGCCGATGCCGCGCACGATCTCATGCCCGTACTCGGGGTGGAGCTGGATCACCCGCCGCTCGTCCGGGGTGAGCGGGCCGTCCTTGCGCAGCACCCGGGTGGGAACCCCGAGCTTGCCGACGTCATGGAGGATCCCGGCGAACCGGATCACCTCCAGCCGCTCCTCCGGCATCCGCAGCTCGCGCCCGATCAGCACCGACGCCCGCCCGACGCGCTCACTGTGGCCCCGGGTGTAGCGGTCCTTGAGGTCGACCGCCTGCACCAGGGCCCGGATGGTCGCCTGATGGGCGGAGCGCTCACGGTGGTACTGGGCGAAGAGCCAGCACGAGATGTACATCGGCAGCAGCACGAAGAGCGCCGAGACCGGCCCGTACGGGCTGCGCCACAGCACCGCCATCATCAGCCCGGCGAGCCCGTGTACCAGGTGCGGCACCAGCGAGCGCAGCATCAGCCCGCGCCAGGCGATCCGCAGCGGGAGCCGCTCGGCGGTGGCGAGGATGCCCGCCTCCAGCACCGTCATCGCGAGACAGAACACGAGCGCCCCGGCCGCGGCGGGCACCAGGGCGTACGGGAAGTCCGGCGTCCCGGGCCGCTCCAGCGCGCGCCCTCCGCCGAGAACGACGAAGGCATGGGCCGCGCTCCAGGTGGCGAGGGCGACCTGGGCGGCGCGCCAGACCCTCCGTACGCCGGACGGGCGGCGGTCGACCCGGCCGAGCAGCGCGCCGGGGACGGCGACGAGGGTCGCGACCGGCGGCGGCAGCAGAAACGCGGCCGCGAGCAGCACCGGGAAGAAGGAACCCGAGCTGACCGGGACCAGCGCGCCGAAGTGACGGCAGCGCGCGGGGAGCTCACAGAGTGCGTAGAGCGTGGCCAGCAGGGCCAGCGCGCTCCAGTGCACCGGTACCTGACCGCGCGGGACGGGCAGCGCGCAGAGCACACCACCGGTCGTGGCGCAGAGGATGTACACACGTGCCGTCGCAGGTACGGACCTCACTGCACCCGCCCCCTTCTCATCTCGCCCGAAACGCTAGCGAGTTGAAACGGGAGGGTCCCCTGAGAAGCCGGGTGTTCGCACAGACGGGTGACTCCCCTTGCCACCCCCTCCCCGGGCCGTCTACGAGCCCGGCGCGGGCGGGCCGTTCCACCGGGGGCATGGCGCCGGCCCGCCCTCAGACCACATGGAAAACCCCCAGGCCCATGGCCTGGGGGACGACCACCAGAGAACTACAGCCGCTCTTCCGGCACCGAGCTGCCGGACCGGATCACATCGATCCGCCCCATCACCTTGGCCCGCAGATCCGTCGGCACATCGTCATGCCCACAGCACCGCTTCACCAACTGCTTCACGGCCTGCTCCAGGCCGTACTTCTCCAGGCAGGGGGAGCACTCCTCGAAGTGCACCTCGAACTTGGTGCAGTCACTGTCGGGCATCTCGCGGTCGAGAAACTCATAGAGGTGGTCGAGCACCTCCGAGCAGTCCGTCTCGTGCGGCTCTTCGCAGCTCATGAGCCCGAGCCTTTCGCTTCGTTCGACTCCCCCGCACCGGCCGGGACCAGTCCGCGCTCGCGGGCGTAGTCCTCCAGCATGCCGCGCAGTTGCCGACGGCCACGGTGCAGGCGGGACATCACCGTCCCGATGGGTGTACCCATGATGTCCGCGATCTCCTTGTACGCAAAGCCCTCGACATCGGCGAGATAGACGGCGATGCGGAACTCCTCGGGGATGGCCTGGAGCGCGGCCTTCACATCGGAGTCCGGCAGATGGTCCAGCGCCTGGGACTCGGCCGAGCGCAGTCCGGTCGACATATGCGACTCGGCGCGGGCGAGCTGCCAGTCCTCGATCTCCTCGGCGGCGCTGCGCTGGGGTTCACGCTGCTTCTTGCGGTAGGAGTTGATGAAGGTGTTGGTGAGGATCCGATAGAGCCAGGCCTTGAGGTTGGTGCCCTCACGGAACTGGTGGAAGGAGCCGTACGCCTTGGCGTAGGTCTCCTGCACGAGGTCCTCGGCGTCCGCCGGGTTGCGCGTCATGCGCAGCGCCGCGGAGTACATCTGGTCCAGGTAGCCCAGGGCGTCCCGCTCGAAGCGCGCGTTGCGCTCGGCGGGCGTCTCCACGGACTCGGTCCGCCGCTCTTCCCGTCCCTGACCCTGTGCCGCCTGGCCGTCGTCGGTCCCTGCGTCGGTCCCAGTGACCGGACCCACCTCCTCCAACGCTATGACGGGACCGAAAGCGGACCCGCTCGAATCGGAGAATAGTCGACCACCGGCCACTGGCTCCTGTCGGTCGCCGCCGCGACGCGCTCGGACCGGTGCCGTCTTGGCCGCCGTCAGCACCGACCACTCCAGGTCAGCGGCGTCGGTACGGCGGGGGCAGATGGTCGGACCCATGCGCGGGACTCCCTACTCCAAGCTCTGGTGCTGACACCCTGACATCCGCCTCAACAGAGCCGGAGGGCCCGTCATTCCCCCAGGGCCGCCAGCCAGTCCCGTACCGCGCGTGTGATCGTCGTCACGGTCTCACTCTCGGTGATACCGGAGCGCTTGGGGACCGCGAAGCCATGATCACCGAAGGGGACCACCGCCATCGCGTACGGGCCGTCGGGGAACTCCCCGGGGCGGCCGAACGGGTCGTTGGCGCCCTGGACGACGAGGGTGGGCACGCCCGCTCCCAGCAGTTCCCCGGCGCGGGAGCGCTCGGGGCGGCCGGGCGGATGGAGCGGGAAGCTCAGGGCGAGGACGGCGGCGGCGCCCAGCTCCCGCGCGGTGCGGCAGGCGACCCGGGCACCCGCGCTGCGCCCGCCCGCCACCACCGGCAGCCCGTCGGCGCTCAGCGCGGGCCAGACACCGCGCCAGCCGGTGTCCAGGGTCGCGGGGGCGGGGGCGACCTTCTTGCCCGCCACCCGCCAGGGCTGCTCCACCAGGGCGACGGTCACCCCGTCGGCGGGCAACTCCTCGGCGATGCCGGCCAGGTCGCGGGCGCCGACGCCACCCCCGGCGCCATGGCCGAGGGCCAGGACCCGCCTCGGTTCCCGGGCGCGGTACCAGTGCACCCGCGCGGTTCCCGCGTCCGTCTCGATGGCCTCGCTGTCACTCATGGGCCACATCCTGCCCTCCGTGAGCACGGTACGGAGGCGGGGACACCGACTGCGGGCCCAAGGGCCCAAGGGCTCACGGACCCAGACGCCCAGACGCCCAGGCGCTCACGGGCTCACGGGCTCACGGGCTCACGGGCTCAGAAGAGCGTGCCCTCCTCCGGCGCCGCCAGCTCCGTCAGCAGTTCCGGACCGTTGTTGCGTACGTTGCTGACGGCCGTGCCGACCGCGTACGCCCGCATCAGCCCCTCCGGCGGGGGTTCCAGCAGCGCCCTCAGCTCATCGACATGGGTGCGGGTGGGGTCCAGCCACGCGTCCCAGCGGTCGGGGGTGAGCATCAGCGGCATCCGGGGGTGGATGTCGGCGAGGGTCTGGGGGCCCTCGACGGGGGCGACCCCGAGCGGTCCCCGCTCCGCCTCGGTGGTGATCACCGTGCACGTCACCCACCAGGAGCGGGGGTGGTCGTCGGGGAGGGTGCGGTCGCGCCAGAACTCGTAGAGCCCGGCCATGGCGAAGACCGAGCCGTCGGCGGGGGTGACGAAGTACGGCTGCTTGCGCGGGCGCTTGCGCTTGCCCTGCTCCTCCAGTTCGCGCTCACCCACTCCGGTGACCCACTCGTAGTAGCCGTCGGCGGGCACGATGCACCGGCGCGAGGCGAAGGGGCTCCGGAAGGACGGCTTCTCGTGGACCGTCTCCGCCCGGGCGTTGATCATCCGGGCCGCGCCATCGGGCGAGCTGGCCCAGGACGGCACCAGACCCCATCTCAGCCTGCGCAGCTGCCGAACCGGACGGGGACTGTCCGCGTCTTTCAGAGGACGTTCGAGGATCGCGTGGACCTCCTTGGTGGGGGCCACGTTCCAGTCGGGGGCCAGGGTCTCCTCCGGCTCCCACCGCTCCACTCCGAACAGGCTCACCAGGTCCTCGGGTCGGCGGCTCGCCGCATACCTGCCACACATGAGTGCCACACTGCCACTTCCGTCCGCCCTCCAGGGAGCCGCCCCAGAAATGCGTCCGACGAGCACCGGGCCGAGCCCGATAAACACCGACATAGCCCCCGACGCGGCCGCGGCGGGCCCGGACTCCGCGTTCCCGGAGCGGCTCGCGACGGGTCTCCTCGACTCCTCCGCCACCGACCTCTGGGAACGGCTCTCCGGCACCCAGTCCGCCCCCGAGCGCTGGCTGGTGCTCGCGACGGCCGCGCTGGCACTGCTGGCCGTGCTGCCCCGGCCGCTGTGGCGGCTCTCGCGCACCGCCGTCACCATCGCCCACGAGGGCGGCCACGGTCTGGTGGCCCTGCTCACCGGGCGCACGCTGGAGGGGATCCGGCTCCACTCGGACACCAGTGGCCTCACCGTCAGCCGGGGCCGGCCGACCGGCCCCGGCATGGTGCTCACCGCCGCCGCGGGCTACACCGCGCCACCGCTGCTCGGCCTCGGCGGCGCCTGGCTGCTGGCCGGGGGGCGGATCACCCTCCTCCTCTGGGTGGCGACCGGGCTGCTGCTGGCGCTGCTGATCATGATCCGCAATGCCTACGGCGCCCTGACCGTGCTCCTGACCAGCGCCGCCTTCCTGCTGGTCTCCTGGCAGGCCCCGGCCGAGGTCCAGGCCGCCTTCGCCTACGCCGCCGTCTGGTTCCTGCTGCTGGGCGGGGTCCGTCCGGTCTTCGAGCTCCAGTCCAAGCGCCGGGGCGGCGGGGCCCCCGACTCCGACGCCGACCAGCTCGCCCGCCTCACCCATGCCCCGCCCGCCCTCTGGCTGCTGCTCTTCCACGCCGTCGCGCTGACCTCCCTGATCGGCGGCGGACGCTGGCTGCTCGGTCTCTGAGCCGCGGCGACGGGGACCGCACGGGAAACCCGTACCCAGGGGGCGGCAGGGAGGGCGGACGCGGTACGGAGGGACCGTCCGGGCGCGGGGAGCCTCCGGTACGGGCGCCGGGGCCCGGCGCCGGACACGCTCCCGCCGCCGGACGGCACCGTCCGTACCACTCCATGATTACGCCCCGGTTTCGACATATTTGATCAAGATCCGGCCTCCGGACGAGCCACTAAGGTAAAGACCATGACCGAAACCTCCGCGCACCCTGCCCTCTGGCCCGCCCCGTACGCGACCGGAGCCGTCGAAGCGACGGTGACCGTGCCCGGTTCGAAGTCGGTCACCAACCGCGCCCTGGTGCTGGCCTCCCTCGCCGCCGACCCGGGCTGGCTGCGCCGCCCGCTGCGCTCCCGCGACACCCTGCTGATGGCCGAGGCCCTGCGCGCGCTCGGCGTCGGCATCGAGGAGGGTGTCGGTCCCGACGGCGAGGGCGAGACCTGGCGGGTCATCCCGGCCGGGCTGCACGGCCCCGCGACGGTCGACGTCGGCAACGCGGGCACCGTGATGCGCTTCCTCCCGCCCGTCGCCGCGCTCGCCGACGGCGTCATCCGCTTCGACGGCGACCCCCGCTCGTACGAGCGTCCGCTGCACGGAGTCATCGACGCCCTGCGCGCCCTCGGCGCCCGGATCGACGACGACGGACGGGGCGCGCTGCCGATGACCGTCCACGGCGGCGGCGCCCTGGACGGCGGTCCGGTCGAGATCGACGCCTCGTCCTCCTCCCAGTTCGTCTCCGCGCTGCTGCTCTCCGCGCCCCGCTTCAACCAGGGGGTCGAGGTGCGGCACGTGGGCCGGCGACTGCCGTCGATGCCGCACATCCGGATGACCGTGGACATGCTGCGCGCCGTCGGCGCCCAGGTCGACGAGCCGGAGACCGGCGGCGAGCCCAATGTCTGGCGGGTCTCCCCCTCCGCCGTGCTCGGCCGGGACATCACCGTCGAGCCCGACCTCTCCAACGCCCAGCCCTTCCTGGCCGCCGCCCTGATCACCGGCGGGCGGATCACCATCCCCGACTGGCCCGAGCGCACCACCCAGCCCGGCGACGCCCTGCGGCGGATCTTCACCGAGATGGGCGGCCGCTGTGAGCTGACGGAGGCGGGGCTGACCCTCACCGGCAGCGGCCGGATCCACGGCATCGACGCCGACCTCGGCGAGGTGGGCGAGCTGACCCCCGGCATCGCCGCCGTCGCGGCGCTCGCCGACTCCCCCTCCACCCTGCGCGGCGTCGCCCATCTGCGGCTCCACGAGACCGACCGGCTGGCCGCGCTCACCAAGGAGATCAACGAGCTCGGCGGCGATGTCACCGAGACCGCGGACGGGCTCCACATCCGTCCGCGCCCGCTGCACGGCGGGGTCTTCCACACCTATGACGACCACCGGATGGCCACCGCCGGATCGATCATCGGACTCGCCGTCAAGGGCGTCGAGATCGAGAACGTGGCGACGACGGCGAAGACGCTTCCCGACTTCCCCCGGATGTGGACCAGCATGCTGGGAGCGGAAAGCTGAACAGGAACTGACATGCGGCGTTACGGCAAGAACCCCGACGAGGACGATGTCCGCGTCCGCCCCAACCGCAAGGGCAACCGGCCGCGGACCAATATCCGCCCCAAGCACGAGGACGCCTCCGAGGGCATGGTCCTCACCGTCGACCGGGGGCGGCTGACCTGTCTCGTCGAGGACCGCGTCATCGTCGCGATGAAGGCGCGGGAGCTGGGCCGCAAGGCCGCCGTCGTCGGTGACCGGGTCTCCCTGGTCGGCGATCTCTCCGGCGCCAAGGACACCCTGGCGCGGATCGTCCGCATCCAGGAGCGGTCCTCGGTACTGCGCCGCACGGCGGACGACGACGATCCGTTCGAGCGGGTCGTCGTCGCCAACGCCGACCAGCTCGCCATCGTCACCGCGCTCGCCGACCCCGAGCCGCGCCCCCGGCTGATCGACCGCTGTCTGGTCGCCGCATACGACGGCGGACTCACCCCCCTCCTCGTCCTCACCAAGTCCGACCTCGCGCCACCGGACGAACTGCTGGAGATGTACGGGGCGCTCGGCGTCCCCTATGTGGTGACCACCCGCGACGAGTTCGTGGACGGCCTGGCCGCCGAGCGGGTGCGCGAGCACCTCACCGGGCGCACCACCGCCTTCGTCGGCCACTCGGGTGTCGGTAAGACCACCCTGGTCAACGCGCTGGTACCGGAGGAGCGGCGACGGTCGACCGGCCAGGTCAACGCGGTGACCGGCCGGGGCCGCCACACCACCACGTCCGCGCTCGCGCTGCCGCTGGCCGATGACGGCGGCGGCTGGGTGATCGACACCCCCGGTGTGCGCTCCTTCGGACTGAACCATGTCGACCCCTCCCGGGTGATCCACGCCTTCCCCGATCTGGAACCGGGCACGGTGGACTGCCCACGGGCCTGTAGCCATGACGAACCGGACTGCGCCCTGGACGCGTGGGTCGCCGACGGCCATGCCGACCCGGCGCGCCTGGTCTCCCTGCGCCGGCTGCTCTCCACCCGCGAGCGCCGCGAGGGCGACTGACCCGAACCGGGCGGCGGCGGGCCCGTACGGTACGGGGCCGCCCCCGGCGACGGGCGCCTCCGCCATCTCCTCGCCCTGTTTCGGACAGTCCGCGGTCATGGCCGGGGAACTCCCGGGCCGGACCCCGCCGGTGTGCCCTCTCGGCCCGGCCTCGGTCACCACCGCCTCGGCGCCCGCCCCCCACGGCCCGACACCGCTGTTCAGAGCCAGGGCCGTCGGCTCCCGCGGACAGCGGACCGGCCGGTGGCCCTCCCCCGTACCCCCGGTCGGCCCCGATCGCCCCAGCCCGCCGTGACGCATGTGATACGTGAGGGGATGAGTGAACCAGCCGAAGCCGGGTAGCCAAGCCAGGGCCACCGGCTCCAGCACCATCGCCCCGCCCGGCGGCTCCGGGACTCCCGTGGTTCCCCGGACCGGCTCGTCCCCGGCGGTCCACCAGGACCGGCGGAGCCGCCCAGGCCGAAAAACGATCGTCCGACGACGCGCAGGCAACCATCCACCCACGGTTGCGGTCTTCGGATATCGACAGGGGCATAATCACATCAAGTCTGACGAAGCGGTCACCGACTGATGGGGAGGCACTCGCCATGGCCTGGCTGCTCGTGGTGGTCGCGGGAATCCTGGAGACCGGGTTCGCCGTCTGTCTCAAGCTCTCCCATGGCTTTACCCGGCTCTGGCCGACGATCGCCTTCGCCGCCTTCGCCCTCGGCAGTTTCGGACTGCTGACCCTGGCCCTGAAGAAGCTCGATGTGGGGCCGGCCTACGCGGTCTGGACCGGCATCGGTGCCGCCGGTACCGCCATCTACGGGATGGTCTTCCTCGACGATCTGGTCTCCACCCTCAAGATCGTCTCCATCACCCTGGTCATCGTCGGCGTCATCGGGCTCCAGCTCTCGGGCTCAAGCGGCCACTGACACCCACCGCCGCACCCCCGGGGCCGATGTCACCCCACCCGCCCCGGCGCCCCGCCATCCTCCCAGCGCCCTTCCCCCGCCACCTCCCCCTCGGCGCCTCCCGCCGGGGCAGGCACACCGCCCACCGGGGCGGCTGACCAGGGCGGACCCGGATGTCCCGGTTGCACGGGGGCGATCACATAGGAGAGCGCCAGCCGCACCGCCAGCTCACATCGGGCGGCGAGCGTCCCGGCGTCCTCCCCGGAGTACTCCGCGCCCCCCTCCTCCTGCCGCGCCAGCACCGCCAGCGAACGGTCCCGGACCAGCGCCACCACCTCCCCCGGCACCGGAAGTCCGGCGTCCACACGGCGTTGCGCCAGGGTCAGGGTCGGCGCCGCACCGCGACGGCCCGGCTTGGGCCTGGGCATCCGCTCCCCCCAGCAGCCGGTGAGCAACGCCCGCAGCAGGGGCCGGTCCCGGGCCTGCCGCACGGTCCACTCGGCGACCGCCGCCAGGGGATCCACCACGCCGTCCCGCTCCCCGAGCAGCCGGTCGACCCCGTGGAGATAACGGTCGGCCTCACGCCAGAGCAGGGCTCGGGCCAGCCCGTCCTTGCTGCCGAACTCGTTGTAGAGCGTCTGCCGGGAGAGGCCGGCCGCCGCCGCGACATCCACCATCCGCACGGCGGACCACGGCAGTTCGTCCAGTGCCAGCAGAGCGGCGTTCAGCAGGGACTCGCGGGCCGTGGCCATCCTCGCCTCCCCAGGCGCCGCACGGCTCCCGGATCCGGACGCCCACCCTTCCGCACGGCATGGCGCACAGGGTTGACGGGCTCCTTTCAACTGTCAAGGGTCATGACAACCCCTTCACCCACGCCCGGGAGCCTCCGGGGCCCCGGAGGCTCCCGGGCTAGCATGATGACCATGTCCGACTACCAC